>SKLM01000240.1 GCA_007123205.1 Thermoflexales bacterium | reverse complement strand
TGCCGAGCCATCAGCCAGGACGAGACGCTGGCCTATGAGTACACCAATAAGGGCAACACGGTGGCCATCGTCTCGGACGGCAGCCGCGTGCTAGGGCTGGGCGATATCGGAGCCCTCGCCGGCTTGCCGGTCATGGAGGGGAAAGCCCTGCTCTTCAAGTATCTCGGAGGCGTGGACGCTGTGCCCATCTGCCTGGATACGAAGGATCCCTATCGCATCATCCTCGCCACCAAGTGGCTCCAACCATCCTTTGGGGGCATCAATCTGGAGGATATAGAGCAACCCAAGTGCTTCCGGGTGCTGGACATGCTGCGCAGTGATCCGGAGGTCGACATCCCGGTGTGGCACGACGATCAGCAAGGTACGGCTACGGTCATCCTGGCCGGACTGATCAACGCCCTCGAAATCGTGGGCAAAGAGATGGATGACATCCACGTGGCGCTGATCGGCGTGGGGGCAGCCAATATCGCCACCCTCCGCCTGTTGCTGGCGAACGGCGTGGTGCTGGGAAACGTGATCGCCTGCGACAGTCAGGGGATTCTCCATCCGGATCGCGGTGACATTGAGGAGCGGAAGACTGAGTTCGTGGACAAGTGGCGCATCTGCCAGCAGAGCAATGCCGGGGGACGCCGTGGCGACGTCCCCGAGGCGATGCGCGACGCCGACGTCTGCATCGCGGCGAGCCGGCCCGGCCCGGGTACGATCCAGCCAGATTGGGTAGCCGGGATGGCCGAGGATGCGATCGTGTTCGCGTGCGCCAACCCCATCCCCGAGATTTGGCCCTGGGAAGCCAGGGAGGCGGGGGCGCGGATCGTAGGTACCGGACGCAGCGATTTCCCCAATCAGATCAACAACTCGCTGGGGTTTCCGGCCATCTTCCGCGGCGTTCTGGATGTCCGGGCGACGACGATTACCGATGAGATGGCCATCGCCGCCGCGGGGGCTCTGGCCGCCTACCAGCGCGAGCGGACCTTCGATGAAGAGCATCTGCTGCCGACGATGAGCGATTGGGAGGTCTTTCCTCAAGAGGCAGCAGCGGTGGGGATGAGAGCTCAGGAGCAGGGCGTGGCCCGTCGACGGCTCTCGTACAGCGAGCTGGTGGACCAGGCGAGAGACAAGATCCGTGAGGCCCAGGATATGACCCGACTTCTGATGGAGAAGGAGATCATCCCACCGGTACCAGAAGCTTGAAGCACGGCCCTGAGGAGGAGCGCATGTATGAATTGATTGTGGTCGGCGGCGGCCCCGCCGGGATCAGTGCCGCCGCTATGGCCCTCAACCAGCGCATCGAGACCCTGATCATCGCCGAGCAGTGGGGCGGGCAGACGACCTATGAGATGCAGATCGAGGATGGAGAGAGCCGTGAGTGCATCAGCGGCGAGACGCTGCTGGAGAATTTCCGGCGTCAGCTGGACTATCTCGATTTTGTGCACCACTTCGACCGGGTGGTCAGAGTCACACCCGAGGAGAACCGCTTCGTTGTGGACACGGTCAGCGGCGACCGCTTCATCGGGCAGACCTTGATCATGGCCACCGGCGCCAAGCCAGAACGTCTGGATGTCCCGGGAGCGCGACGGTTGGAGGGCCGGGGTCTCAGCCACTCGGCGACCACCCACGCCGGTCTCTTTCTGGGGAAGGACGTGGCTGTAGTTGGCAATGGTCGGCGGGCCCAATGGGCAACGGCCAGCCTGGCCCGCAAGGCCCATCGAGTCCATCTACTGGCACCCGAGCCCCTGGTGCCGACACCCTTGGCCGAGAAGCTGCGCAGGATGGAGAAGCTCGATCTGGTGGAGGGTGCCACTGTGACGGAAGTCCTGGGAGAGCAGTTCGTGAGCGGGCTGGTTGCCCGGATGCCCGACGGCGCAGAGCGGGAGATTCCGGTGAAGGGGATATTCGTCAAGCTGGCCCGTGTCCCCAACTGCGATCTGGTGAGGGACTGGGTAGACTGTGACAGCCGCGGTCACATCATAATCGATCAGTACAACGAGACGAGCTGGCCAGGGCTCTTCGCCGCCGGCGATGTGACCCTGGTCTCGGAGCAGGTACTGGTGCACGTAGGAGACGGTATCAGAGCTGCGCTTACAGCCTATCATCACCTCTTGATGCAGTGAGCGCCGCCCTCAGGTCGATGTGGAGAAAGGCGCGGGGACGAGGGGAGAGAGCAGCCGGCCCGACGGGGCGCTGCCGACAGACGATCTGGGAATACCGAGTCCGCCGTCCCGTGACCAGACGACGAGCGGGCGGTTTTCAGCGCGCGATAGACCAGACGTGAGGAGGACGATGCTGGAACGTGCCGAGGAAATCGCAGAGCAGTTGATCGCTTGGCGTCGAGACTTCCATCAGCACCCCGAGTTGGGCTTTCAGGAGACTCGCACCGCTGCTCGGGTGGCGGAGGAGCTGGAAGAGCTAGGCTATGAGGTAGAGACCGGCCTCGGCCGTACGGGGGTAGTGGCGGAGCGCGGCACCGGGGAGCCGGTGGTCGCCGTCCGGGCCGATATGGA
>SKLM01000079.1 GCA_007123205.1 Thermoflexales bacterium | reverse complement strand
GCTCCCGCGGCTGGATTAGCACCGGGCCCGTCCCCACCCTCGACGCATCAGGGCAGTTGGATGCCGCCCGGCGCTTTCACTCCAACAGCAGCTCACCGGCAGCGATTTCGAGGTCGTCGAAGTATGCCACCACTCGGTGAGATCCGGGACGAAAACCGAGCTGATCCAGATCGTAGCTGCTCCAGTCGCTGTCCAACGTCAGACGGTCCCGGCCGGCTTCGATGACACCACTGTCCTCCTGACTGTAGGCCAGGGTGCCGTCATCCCTGCGCACGTACATCATCCTGACCTGGACCCGGATATCCTGCGAGGGCCCATCGAACGTTACGACCAGCTTCCAGCCCCCGTCCGGGCGGACCGTGAACTCGCGAACCACCGGGTTCAACCGCCAGAACGGCGATGACACCTGATCCTGGTCCAACAGCTCACCAGTGTCCGGCAACTCGATGGCGGCGATTCTCCACACCGCCGCCTCCTGCCGCAGGACGAAGCGCCACCAGCTTCCCGCGTCGGCCCCCCAGTAGCCCACGACCGATATCGTCGCGTCAGTACTCGATACCTCCTCCACAGCGATGTCGTAGTTGCTCGGTCCTTCCTGTATGCCGTAGGTCCGGGGCACGAACTCCGGCGAGTCGAACTCGGCGGCATAGGCCACGGTCATCAGCGCCCGCGCCCTGTCATAGTCCACATCGGCGCCCGGGACCGTGCCCAGGGTAGCCCGGACAAACGCATCCACGACCTCGGCGGGCTCCAGCGCCGGCTCGTCAGGTGCACTCACTTCGGCCGGCGCGGTAGGGCTCGCTGCCGGCCCCACCGGGTTCGGGGTCCGGGTGGCTGCGACCTCCTCGCTGCCGCGCGCTGGCCCTGTCTCAGTAGCCGTGGGCGAAGGGACGAGGGCCGGTGTGCCCGGCGATACCGACGCCGGAAGACCAAGCGCCCCCAGAGCCACCGCGACGGCGCCGCACAGCCCCAGGAAACCCAGGGCGCCCAGGCCGGCCAGGGCCCATAGCCACCCTCGGCGACCGGTCCCCTCCGCTGGTTTCCCCCCTGCCAACGCCTGTCGCGCGGCTTCCCGCGCCACGGGAGAACTCGCAGGCACAGCTCGGGGCGGTGGAATTACTCCACGATCCGTGCCTGGGGCCTGGCTGGGCCCCATCGCACCTCGGCTGGCCGCGACCAGATCACGTCCCAACTCGCGAACCCGCGCGTAACGCGTCTGGCGGTTCTTCGCCAGCGCCTTCCGAATCGCGGCCTCCACGCCGGCGGGCACATCCGGGCTCAGACTCCTCAACGAGGGCGGCTCCTCGGTCATGTGCGCGATCAGCACGGCGTGGGGCGTCGACTTACTGAAGGGGACCCGTCCCGTCACCATCTTGAAGAGCACCACGCCCAATGAGTAGATATCCGTGCGATGGTCGATGTCGCCACCCTCAGCTTGCTCCGGGGACATATACTCCGGGGTGCCGACGATGGTCCCCGTCCTGGTCAGGCTGGTGTCCTCTGCAGCCCGCACCAGCCCGAAATCCATCAGCGTGACCTTGTCGTCTCGGGCGTCGTCCACCATGATGTTGGAGGGTTTGATGTCTCGATGGATCAGGCCGCGTTCGTGGGCGTGCTCCAGGGCATCCACCATCTGACACGTGATCCGCTGAATGCGCGGGAGGGGGAGCCGACCGGTCTCCCGAATGACCTGATCCAACGTCTTCCCCTCCACGAGCTGCATCACGATAAACGTGTACCCGTCCGCGCGGTCGACGTCGTGGATGGTGACGATGTTGGGGTGATGGAGCGCCGCGGCGGACCGCGCCTCGCGCAGGAAGCGCCGCACGAAATCCTGGTCGTACGCGAACTGCGGCGGCAGTACTTTGATCGCTACATACCGGTCTAACGCGGGGTGATAGGCCTTGAGGACCACCGCCATTCCGCCCCGTCCCAGTTCCCCGACGATCTGGTACCGCCCCAGCCTCTTCCCTTCCATATCCATCGACCAACCCCCAACTTTCGACCGACTCTACCAGTAACGTGGTGGCCCACTGCTAGGGACAATGATACTCATCTTCGCTCTGTGCACCAATACGCTGCTGGTGGTCCGTCCCAAGCCAGCGGTCCGCTCCATCCGGGGCCCCACCAGAATCGAAGGTGATCTCGCCCAACCGGCAGCTCGCCGCTCCCGCGGTAGATCCTCGGCCCCATCGGTCGCCGGGGATCACTGTCCCGAAGCGGTGCATCGCCAAGAGTTGGCAGGTGCCAGGCACCGGCGCGCGCCTTCAGGGTTGCGAGCAGCCGTCAACTGACGTACAATCCGCACACACAACGCCAGAATAGGGGAGGGTCGGTCATGGACGTGCCACTGCAGCTGATCATACTCACCATTCCGTCGCTGATCTACGCCGTCGTGCTCAGGCGCCGCGGGACTCCGGCGCGTGAGATCCTCAGTAACCTCGGCTGGAGACCCGCCCGACGGATCAGGGTCCTGGGGAGTCTCTGCATCGTGATCCTCCTG
>SKLM01000061.1 GCA_007123205.1 Thermoflexales bacterium | reverse complement strand
TGAGCGGCATCGACGATGAGGATCGCTCCCTCACAGGCCTCCAGGGCTCGACTCACCTCGTAGGAGAAATCGACGTGGCCGGGCGTGTCGATCAGGTTCAGCTGGTAGACTTGGTTGTCCGCTGCGGCGTAGTGCATGCGGACGGCCGACGCCTTGATGGTGACCCCGCGCTCCCGCTCAAGATCCATCGAATCGAGCACCTGGTCCTGCATCTCCCGGTCGGCGATGGTATCGGTCAGCTCCAGGAGACGATCGGCCAGGGTCGACTTGCCGTGATCGATATGGGCGACGATACAGAAATCGCGGATGTGCTTCTGGTCCATAAACTCCCTCATCTACGAAACAGACACAACAGAAACCGCCGGTGCTACCACCGACGGTTCGTGGGCTCGCTGCGTCGATTGTGGTTCTTAGAGCGGGTGACGGGACTCGAACCCGTGACATTCAGCTTGGGAAGCTGACGTTCTACCGCTGAACTACACCCGCGAACTCGCGTGTGATTATACTCCACATGGCGCGAATGTCAAACGGAAACCGTTTGGGCCGGTACCCATCCCTGTAACGTGCGTTATTCCGAGGATCGCCAGCGACCAGGAGTCTCGGTCTTCGCCGCCGTTCCAACCTCCGACCCCCGCTCCGGGCAGAGCTGCCCACTGCCGCAGGCATCGGAGCGCAGCCGCCCCAATCCCCTGACCCCGCTCGGGGCGGGTCTGTGACCCGTCCGCTGCCGCAGGCAGCCCAGCGCGGCCCCGTTCCAACTCCCGGCGCGAGCTGCCGCAGGCAGCTCGCCCGCAGCCCCCACGAGTGCTCCCCCGCCGTCGACGAGGCGCTGGTTGCCGATGTCCGGGGCTGGAAGGCGGTGACGGCGGGGCCCCGGTTAGAGCTGGCCAGCGGCCATCGGCTCCAAGAGGGCCAACTGGGCATGGACGGGATCGGCAGCCACGCGCCCGGCGATCGCCTCTGCCTGGAGTCGGGCCTCGGCCAACACGGCTGGCTCGTCGACGGTGAGAAGCTGTCGATCCCTCATCAACAGGCGCCCCGCGACCATCACGTCGCGTACCTCATGTCCGGAGGCGGCGTAGACGAGGTTCGGCACGATGTTGCGGATGGGGGTCTGGAGCACGGGGGAGAGCTGGGGTACTTCCAGGTCGATCACGATCAGATCGGCCTGTTTCCCCGCGGCGAGCGATCCGATGGTGTCTCCCAGGCCGACCGCCCGCGCTCCCTCGATGGTCGACATTCGCAGCACCTCCCAGGCCGGCATGATGGTGGGGTCGCGGAACGTGATCTTGTTGAACAGGGCCGTCAGTTTCATCTCGTTGAAGATGTTGCTGCAGTTGTTGCCGCTGGCCTGATCCGATCCGAGGGCAACTAGCCCACCAGCGCTGCGGAAAGTGTGGGCCGGTGGCACGATGCCGTCGATGATGCCGATGCTCCCGGAGCAGAGGACCATCCGCGCCCCTCGTTGGGCGACCAGTTCCGCCTCGCGGGCGGTCGCTTCGGTGAGGTGGACGGCCAGGAGCTGGTCGTCCAGATACCCCAGATCGTCGAGGAAGGCTGGCGTACGCTGCCCGTAGCGTTGGAGCATCTGGTCGATCTCCCGGTCACCCTGGGCCACGTGCATATGGATCATCAGCCCTTGGCGCTGTGCGATGTCTTTCACCTGAAGGAGTTGCTCGCGGGAGAGCATGTCCGGAGCCTGGGGCCCGAGCATGACCGTAATCCGCCCGTCCGCCGCCTCGTGCCAGCCTGCGGCGAAGGCCGCTGCTGCGTCGAGGGCGGCCTCACCGGCCGCTGGATCGAGGGGGTAGAGGTCGCCCAACTTCCAGCCGGCCATGCCGCCGGGTGGCAGGGCGTTGATGGTGGGCGTGAGACGGGCGCGGACGCCGATCTGGTCGTAGATCTCGGCCCAGCCAGGGAGCGGGGTCGCGTAGTCGACCATCGTGGTGGTACCTGCCTTGAGCGCCTCCACCACGTTCAGTCGCGTGCCTGCCAGCGCTGCGGCCGGGTTTATGTGGCGCGAGTAAGGAGCCAGCGCCTTCTGCATCCAATGGGCCACGTCCTGGGCCACCCCGCGCACGATGGCCAGCGGTGTGTGCATATGGGCATCGATCAGGCCGGGTAGCACCGCGCAGCCGCAGGCGTCGAGGATCCCGTCGGCGTCGAACTCGGATCTCAGTCGGGACGTGGGCCCGACCTCGGCGATGCGGTCCCCTCGGACCGCGACGGCACCGTCGGCCAGATATCCGACACCGGTGCCTTCCATGGTGAAGAGGTGAGCGTGGACGACGAGGTAGTCTGCACGGCGGGCCATATGATACCTCCTGGGTCGAATGGTGGTCAATGACGAAGTGGCGGTTGCCACACCTCCGGCGCCCCCTATCCCTACAACCGGATCAGTCATTCTGAGGAGCGGAGGAAGCGCAGCGGCTGGAGCGACGAAGAATCTCCCTCACGCCGGCCACCCCCCCCGGGGAGCGCTCCTCCGGCGTCGCCCAAGCGCTGAT
>SKLM01000138.1 GCA_007123205.1 Thermoflexales bacterium | reverse complement strand
GCCGGCAGGGCCTGCCGACTGCGATCCACCCATACGGCCCGGCCCGCGGCCGGCGCCCCGATCGGATCCACTACCCTGTCCACCTCCACGTCCTCGGAACATCTGATTCACCTCCTCGGTCCATCTCTCAGTCTATAGCTTATCATGACGCGCTCGGTTGACCACTCGACTCAGGCTATGTGGTTGGCTTCGGCGTCAGTGCGGATCGGATGCTCAGCAAGCCTGTGGGTACGACCATCGGTGCTCGAGACGGTTGTCGCCGGTGTTGTCGTTGAGCGGCTGGCGACGACGGAGATCCCTCGTCGCTGACACTCCTCGGGATGACAGATGTGGCAGGTTCGTAAACTCTGAGTGGGCCGTGGCTGGCCCGTGGCAAGCAAGCAGTATCGAGAACTGGGAAGACAGACTGTACGCGACATCGCACCTTCAGGCGCCCCTTCGTCTACGATGTGCCCGGCGTCCCGCCCCGACACTGGGCTCATCTTCGCCCGGCAACGAGGGGGCCCGGGCGATCTCTGCGGGTCCTTGACTCGTAGCGTACCCCTCTGCGAGCCAGCGTCCAACCGCCCGGGCGAGCCAGCCCGCGACCTGGGTGAGGAGACTCACCCCCGCCACAGTCGCTGCGGTCCCTGCAGTCTCGACCAAGGTTCCCCTGGGCCCAACCGTGAGAGGGATCCGGTCCTCTACCCTCACGATCTGCGCGTGGACCAGAGCGTGTATAGCCTCCTCCGGGCATAGATCGACGCACTCCAGGCATCCATTGCACCTCTCCTCATCGACATATACGACGCCGTCCGTCATCGAAAGGGCTTGGAGGTGACACAGCTCGGCACATGTGGCGCAGCCGGTACATCGCTCTACGTCAACCCAAACTAACGGATGATCCGTCATCTGACTCCCTCCCTCCATCGACTTGGATGGACCCACGAGTGCTCCGACGGCACCTCGGCAATCAGAGCTTCCTGGACGCCTGTGGCGCGCCCACGTGTCAATCACTATCGGCCGGCGTGAGCGAGATTCTTCGCCGTTCCAGCTGCTGTGCTTCAGCCGCTGCGCTTCTTCCTCCGTTCCTCACGACGACAGTGCGGTTGTTCTACTAGGTTACGTCTGGAGACAGCAGCGCCATGGCTATGAACCCTCCCAGCGGCAGATCTCCGCGCTTCCAGGGCATCCACCGCGGGAACAACGTCGTGTGCCACGCGATCTCTCCGCGCTTGCTTTCGGTTCGACTCAAGATGCTGGATGCCGCCCTGTGCAATAGCTCGCGCAGCTCACCGACGGTGTAGAAGCGAGCATGATCGTAGACGCCGGGACGAAACCACCCCTTCATCCGACGTTGGAGAGCGAGGGCGCTGAAGCGGTTGAGAACGCCCAGCAGAATGCCCTGGGACGCCACACGAAGCGCTTCCTCCAGCGCTGCCGCAGGGTTTTCCAAGAACTCGAGGGTGGTGATGAACGCGGTCACATCAAAGGCACCGTCGCCGAACGGCAGCCGATGGGCATCGGCCTGCACCAGAGTCAGCTGGTCGGGCCCTTTCGCCTCCACCAGCATTGCCCTGGAGAGATCGAGGCCCACCGGTTTGAGGCCTATGCCCCTCAGCCAGCGCGTGAAGTGCCCGGTACCGCAGCCCACTTCAAGCACGCGATGCGCGTCCGGGAAGCGTTTCAGGAGCTTCTCCAGAGACGCCTTCTCCAGCGCGTCGGCGCGCTGCCCCTCCTGCGTCTCATACCAGGCCTCATAGTGGGCCGCCACCTGCTCATCAAACACGTTCGCCCCGTCCATCGAATGAAGCCTCACTCGGTCATCGTTCAGTTTTACCTTCCGGCAGGGGACAGGCGTTTGACAGGGTGATCTGCATCACCACGTCGCCCCCGCGGGAAGCGGAGTCGAAGGCATCCTGTAAGGCGTCGAAAACTGCCTTCTCCTCGCCCCAGATCATGGTACTCATCTCCCCAACCCGGACATTCAACGGGTGGCGGCGAAAGGAGCGCAGGGCCTCGCGGATGACGGGCCCGAGGGACTCCCGCCGCAGCGGGTAGACGCTCACCTGCGCTGATATCTGAGTCACTTTCCTCCTCCCATCGACAGCGGTTAGGTTGCCGAGACCGGCGACACCTTGGGAGCGGCGGCGCGGTGAAGCTGGAGGGCGCCGGTGCTGGCGGACGGCACTTGGGCATGCTGAAAAAAGCCGGGTGCGGCGAAAACCCTGAAGGTTTGGTAGCGTCAGCCTATTTCCTGGATTATCGACGCCTCTTTGATCAGATTTGACTCATACCTTGATCCTCTGAAACCTTCGGCGTTTCTGAGCTCGATCCTCTATGAATGGCCGGTCATGTCGTCTCGGAGAGCAAGGTCAGGAGCGTCTTCGCTGCGCTCTCCACGAGTATGGCGCAGGACTGCGGCCCTCCAGGTTGGCCGACCACGCTTTCCCGCAATCGCACGCACTGCGTGTGTCCGAACTGGCTCAAGAAGCGGCTCCGGTATTGCTCAGCAAGATCGATGGCGGGC
>SKLM01000373.1 GCA_007123205.1 Thermoflexales bacterium | reverse complement strand
GATGCCACAGCGTCTCCCCCAGCAGTTCTCCCTGGCGCGTGTTCACTGAGCCGCTACGACGGGGAGCACACCCAAGGTCACACCGTCGTCAATCGGTTGCCCTCCGGAATCGACAACCGGGACTGTCTCGATCTCCGGGTAGCGATACATCCCGGCTCGGAGCTGATACTCGCCCGCGCTGAGATCCAGGGGCAGCGTCAGGGAGAACCGGCTGAGCACCACATCGCCTGGTTCCCAGCCGACCGAAGGGTACCCAGCGTGATCGTCCTGGGTGCGGAGTCTCCCCTCCCCATCCAGGAGTTGGACCGTGAAATGGTAGGACCCGGCCCCTGGTCCCGACCGGATCCACCACGCGAGCCAGACCTCCAGCACGTCTCCGCCCTGCGCGCCGCTCGGGACCTCGGTGGCGGCGAAGACCACGCCGTTGGCGAAGGGGACGCCACCTCCGAGGGGCGCCATTTCGGAGGTCATCTGTCCCCGGTCTCCTGCGTGCCACACATACATCCTGTAGCCCGAACCATCGGAAAGGTCGATACCAGGCCCAGGTTGCATCGAGGGCAACGCACCCAGCCTTTCCGCAACCACAGTCGCTTCCGATGGACTTGAAAGCAGGTCTGGCGTGACAAGAAAGACGATAGGTTCCCGATCCGGGAGAGGGAGAACCATACGCCCATCGGCGAATCGGTACGGTGTACCGTAGAGCAGTGCTGCGAAGACGGTGGGGGTCTCGGCCAGGTATGGCGCAGTCTCTCGGCTGAGCACAACGATCTCGCCACCCGATGCCAGATCCCGGGCCTGGAGGGCCGCCGAGCGCCGGTAACGGAGGGGGATGCCGTAGCCACCAGTTGAGGGGTGGGTGATCATCGTGGTACGCAGCTGGTAGGTCACCATGACTTGCCAGCCGCATCCGACGATCAACGCCACCGCTGCTGCTCCGTGGGCAGCGGTGATCAATCGCTCCCTCCCCAATCTCTGGATTCCCCCAATGACTCGGTCCCACAGGGCTACCACGAATGCACCAATGAGCAAGAACTGCGCCGGATAGTGCATCACGAAGTAGTGCTGCTGTGTCGGGCTTGATGGCCGGAGCTGGAGAGCGATGGGCACGGCCATCCAGAGGAGGAGCAGGGCAAACGCTCGACGGCGATCTGATGTCGGGGCGCGAAAGGCCTGGTGAAGCGCGTAGGACATGCCTCCCACCAGAAGCAGACTGAGGAGGCCGTTGAGCCACCAGAAGGGCGGCAGCGAATCCCGGAACTGGGCGAAAAGGGAACCGGCCATCCCGTCGATCCCCTGACTGCCGAGTAAGGCAAGACTGTGACGGACGGCGTCGGCGGAAAAAGCACCCTCCCCCCCCGCGTAGCCAATGAGTCCTCGCGCATTCTGCCAACCATGACGGGCATCGTGAAGCACGTAGGGAGTCAATAGGCCGACGAGGACGAGGAGGCCGAGCAGCAGAGCCCTCCAGCTCAGCTCTCGATGATAGCGCACCACAACCAAGCCCAGAACGGGCACAAGGGCCAGAGCTTCAAGCTGCAGGCCCAGCAGGGCGGCCAGCGTGCCAAAGCTGGCGACGAGGGCCCAGGGCTTCTTGTGGGCGACGGAAAGCCAGAGCGTTCCGATGAAGATTGTGGTCATCAGCGGAAGGGTGCGTGCCCAGATCTTGCGGGCGTAGAGGACGGCCCAGGGGCTGACGGCAAAGAGAAGCGTGGCGAGAAGAGTAGCTCGTCTGCCTATGAGCGCCTTACCCAGGAGGTAACAAGCCGGCAGGGCCAAACTGTTGAGGAGGATGGTGAAGACCACGGCCGACAGGGGATCGGACCATGCGCGCAGCGGCAGCGCCATCAAGTAGAGGGTGAGCGGCAGATTGTCGATCCCGAGGGATGATCCCATCCCGACCGCGGGACGATAACCCTCATAGGCGATTGCCTGACCCAGGCGGGAGATGGTCGCCTCATCGCGCTTGAACTCGACAAGAGTCGGCTGGGCCAGTCGGAGAGCCAAGCCCAAGATGAGGACGCCCAGGAGTAGCACGTGATGCCTTCGAAGCCGTATGGGCATGGAAGATCCATCTCGCTCAGGGACGCGAAGGCGCGCCAAGCCCCGGCCTGAGCCCGGTTCACGGCCGTGCTGGCTTTGGGGCCCGGGGCACGCGGCCGGTCCGTGGCCCAAGGGTGGGTGCCCGCTGTCTCGCTCTTTCATCTCGATGACTCTCGACGGCAATAGTATAACCTGCCGTCCCCTATCTTACAACGCTGCAAGCTCGAGCCCTGGCACGGACAGTCGACGCAACGCGGCAGAGACAGGGTCGGATAAACTACCTACAGAATAGAATGCACTGATCAGGCTGCCGGCTGTCAAACGACGACGAAAAATGCCTATGCCAGAACATACTATGCCGCGTGCGGAAACGCACTGCACGACGGTTGAGTTGGAGGCGAAGATAACAGTGTCAGCGATGATAGCCCCCCTCACGGCCCGGCGGTGCCGGGCTCGCCCTCTCCCCCCGGG
>SKLM01000282.1 GCA_007123205.1 Thermoflexales bacterium | reverse complement strand
GGGCAGAAAGGCGGCCCCCGGATAGAGGCTGGTGGCCATATGGCTGATGTGCCCTGGGTCGTCCTCCACGAACACCAACAGCTCGCCCCCCTCGACGCTCTCGAAGATCAGCGGCTCCACCTCCACCCAGTGCACCGGTCCGTCCCCAGCCAGCTGCGCGGGCTCGTGGAGCGTCAGCACGCCCTCGGCGTCGGCCGTCACGCGAAACAGCGTGAACGGCGTCAGCAGCTTCTCCAGCGTCGTCTCCCGCACCATGAATGTGGGCGCGTACCGCCCTGTGAACCGCCCCGCCCGCTCCGCGTGCCCGGCCATAGGCTGGGGCGGGATCGGCGGGGCAAGAGGAGGGAAGTAGCGATCCATGAAGGCCTCTACCAAGGCCTCTCGAAAATGGTACTCCGCGGTATTGTGCGCCACGAACAGGCCCACGTCCTCCTCCGGGAGCAGGACCACCAGGCTGGAGAAGATGGGGTTCGTATCGCCCCCGTGGACGAGGGCCCGGCGGCCGTTCAGCTCATCCTCGAAGAAGCCGTACGTGAAGCCCGGCAGCAGAGGATGGTGCGTGAACTGAGTGCGGTGCATCTGCCGGGCCGTCTCCGGCTCCAGGATGCGCACGCCCCCAAAGCTGCCCTCCTGCAGGTGGGCCAGCATGAAGCGCGCCAGGTCTGCCGCCGTGGTTTTCAACTCGCCGGCCGGACCGAAGTGCCGGTAGTAGATATCGAACGGCTGCAGCGTGCCGTCCTCCTGCCGGTAGCCCACGGCCATGTCCGCCATCAGGTCGGCCGGCCAGAGGAACGTGCTTCGCGCCATGTTCAAGGGCCTGAATAGGTGCCGCTCCACATAGTCCGCGAAGGGCATCCCCGAGATCTCCTCCACCAGGCATCCGGCGAGGGCCGTGCCATGGTTCGAGTACGCGATCAACTCCCCCGGCGGGCGCACCCGGGGTGGTAGCCGCTCCGCCAGGTATTCGCACACGGGGAGCACCTCCTCCGGCGAGCGGGCCGCAGCACCGATGTCCCGCTCGTCGAAGCCTGCCGTATGGGTGAGGAGATGGGCGGCCGTCACCGGCTGGGCGAACCCACCGTCCACCTGGAAGTGCGTCAGATACCGGTTCACGTCGGCGTGCAGATCCAGGCGCCCGTCCTCCACCAGCTGCATAAGGGCCGTGAACGTGAACAGCTTCGCCACCGAGCCCACGTCGAAGAGCGTCGTCTCGGGGTCGACGGCAATCCCCTGTTCCAGGTCCGCGTACCCATAGCCCTGGGCGAAGATCGTCGCGCCATCCGCTACGACGGCTACGGTCACGCCGGGTAGACTGTAGGCCTCCAGCCCCTCGGCGATGAACCCATCCAGGAAGGCCGCCAGGTCGTCGAGACCGGCCAGAGCGGAAGGCTGGGCCTCCGCGCTGGCGCTAGCCAGCCCTGGCCCCGGGATAGATCCCAGGGCGATTACGGCGATCAAGCAGGACATCCAGATCGCCGGGAGCCTGCGCTTATGGCACTGCTTTCCCCACACTCCTCACCGTCCCCGATCCGGACCGCAGACACCCCGCATACGCATTGGGCAAGACAGGCCAGGCCAGCCGGTCCGAGCAGAAGCCTTGCTGCGACCTAACTGGAATGGCCAGTCTGATTCTACCACGCGAACGCGTCCGGTGAAAGCCCCCCAGGGCGAGGCAGTTGATCGCGCTTCACCACGGGAAGCACTCCGCGGATAGCCACCCGGGCCCCACTCGATCGCGTCACACGAGGCCGCGTAGCCATCGCAGACCATGTCGTCCCAGGCTGCCAGGTCCTTCCCCCCGAATGCTCGTCCAGCCAGACTTGTCCATTCCCGGCGGTCAGCGCAGCGCGTCGATCGCCGCCCCGACCGCAACTCCGAGAGCGAACCCCAGAGCCAGGTTGTCGATCATCAGACCCACGATCAAGCCAATGGCAATCCCGGCGCCAATCCAGGTCAAAGACTCGGCCCGTTCCGAGCTATGGTCATTCGACTTCATCATCCCTGTCTCCTCTGACCCGATCGACGCCGGCACCGAGGACAAGACCGATGGCTGCCCCAGCACCGGCTATGGCGATGTAGACCGCGTTCCCCGTGATGGCAAACAACACGACGCCGAGTCCTCCTCCGATGAAGATGCCGAACAACATGCCCAGTTCTGCATACCTGTATGTCCGCTTTTCCATAGGCTCACTCCTTCGTCTCCCTGCTGTGGACCGACCAGCTTACCGATGCCCCAACCATAGCCGATCCGAGCTAGAATGGCAATGGCCTTTGGAACAGGATCCGCCCTGGTCATCCGACCAGGGTAGCACCCCCGCACCCGCCCCCCCTGCCAAACAGCCCTACGTTCTCGCCCTGGTTCGCAGCGAGCCACGATCCGCTGGGCCAGCGGAGGACTGGGAGCACAATCGATCAATGGTGGTGGCAAGTAGGTCAGTGCTTGAGTAGGAGGGGAAGATGGATCCACGTGGGAGAGCCTGGTGCGATGCGCAGGTGGAGGTCGATGGCCTGCACGCCG
>SKLM01000208.1 GCA_007123205.1 Thermoflexales bacterium | reverse complement strand
GGCTGTGAGAGGCGGTCGTCCCAACAGGCGATCCACATCGAACCCACCGATCCAGCCGTCAGTCTTTGGTGTCCTCTGATAACAGATGGCAACTCCCCACTCTCTCGCTACGACTTCAAGATGCACCCCGACACGCTACGCCTCGAGTCCCGCCAGGGGTGGGCCGCGGACGTGCACGGCTGACCCTTTCACTCGATCGCTCATCCCGGTCCACGGGGCCGGTTAACTGGAAGCGTGGCTTTTGCCCTGCGCCAAGGTGCTGTATAATTGTCCCCAGGGCTGAGTTCTCGGCAGAGTCAAACAGCGTCTTGAGCCGTTGAGGAGGGCAATACTGTGCGTAAGGTACTCAATTTCCTGGCTGGATTCTTCGTCGGTGGGCTGAGCGGCGCGGTAGCGGGTCTGCTGCTGGCTCCCTATCGCGGCACCGAGCTCCAGGAGCAGATTCGCCGCCGGGTGGATGAGCTGATGGAGGAGGGCCGGAAGGCAGCGGAGGCTCGCCAGGCAGAACTGGAGAGGCAGCTGGAGGCCTTTCGGACCGGCGAATCGATAACCATCGAGGGGTCGTAGGCGTCGCTCAGGGGCTGGTTGCCGCGGCAGACTGGCAGGACCAGGACATCCCGCTCACGGATCTACGGGCCGATTCTGAGCCGGTAACGCGCCGGTTCGCTTGTCAGCGCTGCCGTCCCGGATAGGATCAGCACTGCCTCATGGAGGTCCTCACTGGCAAGAGGAACCATCCATTCTGCCTGCTGGTCGTCTTCCAGTGCCAGCGTCAACCTCTCAACCGTGGTCTCCTCGCCCCGGCTGATGAGCAGTGCTAGATAACTCTGCGGTACATACGCCCCGATGGGCACAAAACCTTCGGCCTTCCACCGCTCGCAACCTATGCTGACGTCATCGGCATACCCGATCTCCGGGATAGCGATATGGTCCAGCAGGAACCCTTCTCCGGTGATCGCCCCGTCAGTCAAGTAGCTGAAGCGCACCAGCAACTCGCCTCCGGCGTAACCGGAAATGTCGATCTCCTCCTGAATCCAGCCCCGGCTCTTTCCCGTGTAGCTCCACCCCGGGTTGTTCCCATAGGGATTGGCGTCCGTCCCCGAGGGTGTCACCAGCATGGTCCAATCCTCATCAGCGGGAGCCCTGGCTTCCACCGTGGCATAATCGTAGTGAAGCTCAATGTCGTACCATACCCGATACGACAGCGTCGCTTCCGTGACGTCAGACAGGTCGAACTTTCCCGTCAGTGTGGTCAGCGATTCATCCGCTCGATTCGACCACCAGGCATACTCGCCGCTGGCAGGCGCCACGCTCAGCACGGGCGCCCGGGTTTCCCCTTGGAACGCGACGTTGAGATCGGCGTCACCCTGCAGAACGATGTAGTGAGCTCCGAACTGCTGAACCGTGGTGTCCATCTCGAAGGGATAACCGTCGGGAGCGGCGGTCGGACTCGGTCGATCAAGGGCTACACCGACGTAAGATCTGTTGGGCGCCCCTCGGTCTGGTTGGTGGTCAAGGTAGTTCGCTACCAGCCAGTCCGCGTAGAGATCCTCGAAGGAGAGTTCCGAGCCCAACTGCGCTAGGGCGGTCTCGATCCCTCTGATCCCGTTAGTCGGCTCTGAGGTCAGTATCCGGGTGCCTTCATCGCCGAATAACTGGTGGAAGTAGACGGCAAAGAGATAGGCGGCCTCGCGTTGGCCCTGCTCGTCGGCCCAGTGGATCAGTGAGACATCGGTCTCCCTGGGATACACCTGCACCGACCGTTCGTCCTTGAACCCAGTGAGGGCCACCGCCAGCTCAGCCAGCCCTTCCCTCAACCAGCGGTCTTCATTTCGATTCTGATGCCATTGAACTAGGCGCTGGAGCTGCCGGGCCAGCAACCCATCGTACGTCGGACTTCCTATGGCCACGTAGTCCATGTTGATCACCATCATCTCCGCCTCGTTCGATAGCGGATGGACGTCCCTGGGATACTGGTCGATGCTGGATGTGTAGCCGAGCACACTCTCGCCCAGGCCCGTGGCGTGGAGGATGTGGATGCGAGGATCGTTATCTATGCCAGGCTGCCACTCAGAACCGAAAGTGACGCGGACCGTCGGGTAGATGTGCACATCGAACAGCGCTGCAGCTTCCTCCAGCTGTCGGATATCGTGCCAAACGCCCCACTCCACCCACATCGCGACCGTCGGGGTCTGTACCCGCAGGCGTGCCTCGATCTGTCGTCGCCCCCCGGTGGCTGGATCCGTGACCCAGAAATGTCGCATGGCATTCGGAACCCGACGAGGTGGCTCGGGGTTGACAGACGTGTCCACCCGAGGCCGCGGGGGAGGTTCGCTCCAGAGATCATCTAATGAGCCGGGGTCCACCATCGGTGTCGGAGTCACCGCCGGCGCGGAATCACACCCGGGCGTGGGGAGGTGAGTGAGGGTTGGGGTGGGGGCGCGTCGCGTCGGAGAAGCAGGGAGAAACGGCGTGGATGTCCGGGTCACATCTGGCTCTGGAGCCGCCCTGCAGGCTGCCATCAGGGCCACCATCAGGACAGCCCACCGACGTCCGCGCATCACATCCGCGCCGCTTCTACCAGCCCCGTGAAGAGCCCACGCATAGCGGGTGTGGTCTCAACCATCGCCTCCGGATGCCACTGCACGCCGACACAGAAAGGATGATCGGTGGCCTCCAGGCCCTCGACGATACCATCTCGTGCATTGGCCACGACGCGGAGCTGATGACCAACATCCTTGACCGCCTGGTGATGGGAGCTATTCACGCCACATTCGCCGGCCCCGATCAGACGAGCTATAAGACTGTCTAGTTCCACGTCGACCACGTGGGCGATTGTCGCTCGAGGCTGACCGGTGACGCTGCTGTGAGGCAGGGCGCTGGGCCTCTGGGTGGGGATGTCCTGGATCAGCGTCCCCCCGGCCGCGACGTTCAGTATCTGGATGCCGCGACAGATCGCTAGCGTGGGCACCCTTTCCCTCAGTGCCCACCTTGCCAGGGCCAGCTCGCCGTCGTCCCGTCTCTCATCCACTCGCCACAGAAGCCCGCAGTCCGCCTCGCCAAAGAGCGAGGGGTGGATGTCACCGCCGCCCGAGAGGACCAGCCCGTTGAGCCCGTCCAGGACCCCTTGCAGCAACTCGATCTCCAGATGGGGTGGGATGATCACGACCCCGCCTCCGGCTGACGAGAGGGCATCGATGTATGTCCTGGCAACGGCAAATAGTGGGACGTTGGGAGGCCGGGCCGATTGATCAGCGCAGCCTGTCACCCCGATGAGGGGACGTCTCATGGGCGGTCACCTGTCCCACGGAGGACGATTGTCAGGAAGTCTACACCTACACGTGAAGACGGGCGTAGCTCCAAACCTACGCCCACCCTTACCGTTATCGTGTTCACAACGGCCTGGCTCTACTTTCGCTTCTCTCGCAGCCGAGCTGCCTTTCCCTTTCGATCCCGCAGATAGTATAGCCTTGCCCGACGCACGTGTGCTCGACGGACGACTTCCACTTTGTCAACCCGTGGCGAGTGGAGGAGAAACGTCCTCTCCACCCCCACCCCGTGAGACGCCACCCGGCGAACGGTGAACGTCGCGTTCGCCCCGCTGCCGCGTACGCGCATCACCGTGCCTTGGAAGGCCTGTACACGTTCTCGCTCACCCTCGACAATGCGCACGTATACTTTGACGGAGTCACCTGGAAACAGCTCCGGAATACTCGGATTGCGCTCCAACTGGCGATCTAATGATTCTATCAGGTCCATGTTTCGATTACCCACAACAGCCTATCTCGACCCCAAGTGGAGCCTCGCTCCACAAACACAGCGGCGAATTATACCACTCTTCCTCTGTCAGGGCAACCTGCGGGGCTTCGCCCACCACGCGCAGGTCGATCCTGGGCCTGTTGGGCGTTGTGTTCGGTCTCTCGGTCTCACAACCGTCAAACTTCACAGTCGCAAACCGAGGGCGCCCGGAAGATGTGGGTGATCACCCGATGGGACCGGGGAGCGTAGAGGAAGTCGGACCGACAGGATCGGGCCCTGTGTGACGCCCTGGGCCGATTCGGCCGGACCTGCACCTCTCCCCCTGGCGAGAGACCTGGCCCGGTCAGGTCGGGCCGCGACGGGGAAGCTCCCTCGTCCCGCAATCTCCGCCATCCCCACCAGTTGGCGGATCACTACTTCCTCAACGCTGTCCTGCAGTTACTTGCCACCACCGTCCTGATGAGTACAATCCCCTCTAACCTATCACCAGGAAGGAGCCGAAGAATGACCGACAATCTTGATCAGCTTTGCATCAACACCCTGCGCACCCTCGCTATGGACACAGTAGAGAAAGCCGCCTCCGGCCATCCGGGCATGCCCATGGGCGCTGCAGACGTGGCCTATGTCCTCTGGACTCGCTTTCTTGACCACAATCCCACCGATCCGGCCTGGCCCAACCGAGACCGATTCGTCCTCTCGGCAGGTCATGGCTCAGTCTTGCTCTACACCCTGCTCCACTTGACCGGCTACGAACTGCCACTGGATGAGATCAAGAGCTTCCGCCAGTTGGGGAGCCGCACCCCCGGTCACCCCGAATACGGACATACGCCCGGTGTGGAGACGACCACCGGACCCCTCGGGCAGGGCTTTGCCAATGGAGTCGGCATGGCCATCGCCGAGCGGTTTCTCGCTGCGACCTTCAACCGGCCCGCTTACCCCATTTTCGATCACCATACCTACGCCATCGTATCTGACGGCGACCTGATGGAAGGGATCAGCCACGAGGCCGCCGCGCTGGCCGGACACCTGGGGCTGAACAAGCTGGTTTACCTTTACGACGACAACCAGATCTCTATCGAAGGATCCACGGATCTCACCTTCACTGAGAATGTGGCTGACCGGTTCCGCAGTTGCCATTGGCATGTGCAGGAGGTGGACGGCTACGACCTGGAGGCCATCGAAGGGGCGATTCGCGCGGCAAAGGAGGAGCTGGAGCGCCCCTCGCTTCTCATCTGCCATACGCACATCGCCTATGGCTCGCCCAACAAGCAGGATGACGCCGCCTCGCACGGGGCCCCCTTGGGAGCGCAGGAGGTGGCCAAGACGAAGGAAGCCCTCGGATGGCCGCGTGATGCGGAGTTCTGGATCCCCGAAGAGGTTCAGGCCCTTTTCCGTCAGGCCGTTGAACGGGGCCGTCAAGCTCAGGGCGCCTGGCAAGATCTGTTGGAGCGCTACACCGAGGCGTATCCGGACGAAGCGGCTCTCCTGGAGCGCCTATGGCGAGGTGAGCTCCCCGACGGGTGGCGTGACCGCCTTCCTGCCTTCCATTCCGATGACGGGCTGTTGGCGACCCGCAGAGCCTCGGGCGCTGTCCTGAATGCCATAGCTGATTCACTGCCGACCCTCGTGGGCGGGTCCGCCGATCTGGCTCCGTCCACCAAGACCTGGCTTGATGGCTACGGGGACTTCCAGCGGGAGAGGCCCACCGGGCGGAACCTCCACTTCGGGGTCCGAGAACATGCGATGGGCGCCATCCTCAATGGAATGGCCCTCCACGGCGAGCTGCGCCCCTATGGTGGCACGTTTCTCATCTTCAGTGACTACATGCGTCCCGCGGTCCGGCTGGCCGCTATGATGGGGTTGCCCGTCATCTACGTCTGGACCCATGACTCCGTCTGGATCGGGGAGGACGGCCCCACTCATCAGCCCGTAGAGCACCTGGCAGGACTCAGGGCCATCCCCAATCTGCAAGTCATTCGACCGGCTGACGCCGGTGAGACTGTCGTGGCTTGGCGCGTCGCCCTGGAGCGTCGGGATGGACCGACCGCGATCGTTCTCTCGCGCCAGTCATTGCCGATTCTGGATCGAGGGGTCTACGCCTCCGCCGCTGGTCTGGAGCGAGGCGCTTACGTGCTCAGTGAGGCCCCGGGGGGCTTGCCGGACCTGATCCTGATCGCGACTGGCTCCGAGGTGCACCTGGCGCTCGAGGCCCAGGCGACTCTCGTCGACCAGGGAGTGCCAGTGCGCGTCGTGTCGATGCCCTGTTGGAAGCGTTTCGAGGCCCAGTCCAAGTCCTATCGAGATCAGGTGCTTCCGCCACCTGTCAACAAACGGATGGCCATCGAGGCGGCAGCACCCCTCGGGTGGGAGCGGTACGTAGGCCAGCAGGGGGCAGTGATGGGTATGGATCGGTTCGGCGCCTCCGCACCGACTCGCGACCTGATGCACCATTTTGGCTTCACTGCTGAGGAGGTGGCGCGGCGTGCGTTGGAGATCGTCGAAGGAGCGCCTCGTGAGTGAGGATGGTGCCCGACCCGTTACCTACTCCGGCTACTATGGCGCCGATAGTCGACCGGTGCGCGGCGTGGTGCCTGAAGAGGCCGTCGTAACCCTTGTCGTGAACGGTCAGGCCGTAGTCAACCTGATGTGCACCCCGACCCGACTGGAAGACCTGGCCCTGGGATTCCTCTTCAACGAAGGGCTGATCGACAGCCTGGACGAGGTGGCGGTCGTCGAGCTGTGCGGAAATGGTCAGAGCGTCGACATCTGGCTCCGACACGACATCGAGATAGCGGATGTGCGTGCCATTACCTCGGGATGCTCAGGCGGAACGACTTTTGGGGCGGCCCAGGAACCGCCTCAGCGGGTCCAATCCGACCTGGTGATCACCCCGGAGATCGTCACCCGCTTGATGGAAATGCTCTCGGAGGCATCATCCCTGTACCGCAGAGCCGGTGGCGTCCACACCGCTGCTCTGGCTGTTCTTGACAACGACGGCTCACTGATCTGCGTCGCTGAGGACATCGGTCGACATAATACCCTCGACAAGATCACCGGAGCGTGGCTGCGAGCAGGAAGGCCGACGGAGAGCCCCATCGTGCTCACCAGCGGTCGGGTGAGCTCGGAGATGGTCAGCAAAGTGGCCCGAATGGGTGCCCCCGTCATCGTATCGCGCACCTCTCCCACCTCACTCTCGATGCAGCTGGCCCAGGCGGCGGGTATCACGCTCATCGGTTACACCAGACGACGCAGTTTCCGAGTCTACGCCGGCGAGGAACGCCTGGTGATAGAGCCCGACCCGGGGAGCACGAACTAGAGCGGATAGGCAGGCTTTCTCTATTCCGGCCTATCCGCTCCGGATGACAGCTCTTCGACCAGCGGCTTGAAGGAGTGGAGTGCGCGGATCAGACGGTCCTGCTGGAGGCTGCTGGTCAAGTCGCCCCGTGTCCGTTCCAGCACCCCCCGCAGTTGATCGACGCGGTGGCGCAGTCCTCCCGTAATCGCGTTGGGGAAGTCGAATCCGTTTGCTACATCGTAAACGTCGTCCATAATGCCTAACAGACGCTCGGCTTCCTCGAGGTTTCCCCTTCGCATCTCGTCCAGAGCTCGGCGCCGCAGCTCGCTTGCCGCCTCGCACAGGCCGTTAAGATAAGATGGATAGGACACGTTCAGGTCTTCCGGCTCCGGGATCTGATTCCCTTCCACCAGGGCCAGGGTCACGTGCGCCTCTACCAGCTCCTTAAGCGCATCCCGGGTGTACCCCGCATATCGCAGATCGGGATAGGACGTGAGCGAATCCAGAATAGCACCAGCCAGGTCATCCGCCTGTTTGAGCAGTTGGCGAGCTGCCGACCACTGATCCCGGTGACTGGCGCGAATGGCGTTGCCGCAAAGACGGATCAACTCCCGCGTCCTATGCAGGGCGCTGTCCCGCACCGAGTTGCGCAGGTCGAAGTCGCCGCGGATACGCTCGGCGACTGTATCCAGGTTCTCGATGCTGATCGGCATGCGCTTCACTCCTCGGAAGGATCCGGCGGTGTGACACCACCGAAGAACTGCTGAGCCAATTTACCTCCTCCCGATGGAAGGTCAATCTCCCCGAACTGAGCCTCGTATTTCTCCAGATTGTCGCTCAGCGCCCGCAACAGGAGCTTCGCGTGCATCGGAGTGGTGACGATCCGTGCATAGACCTTCGACTTGGGCGCATTCGGCAGGACACGGGCGAAGTCGATCACAATCTCGGACGGGGAGTGCGTGATCATCGCGAAGTTGGAGTACGTCGCCTCGAGATCCGCCGGGACTTCGATGTTGACCTTCTGCTTTCGGGGACGTGCGCTACTCATCTATGACCTCCTGATGCGCGGGGTAACTCGAAGCGTGAGCCGGCGAAGCTGGGACTCCATCGCTCGCCCATATCGAGATCGAGGACAGACTTGGAGCCGTTAGGGAGGAGGAGAGACCGCCGGCCGACGGCCGTCCGATTTGCAGCAGGACACCGAGCGGAGGCACGGCGGTCGTCTCACAGCGTCTGCGCTAGAACGGGATTTCGTCCTCCTCGTCTTCACCCGGGGGTTCGTCTGGCATGCCACTAGGAACGCCAGCCACTGGTGCTCCTGCGGCACGGCCCAGGAAACGCACGAATCGAGCAGTGACTTCATAGCTGGCCCGCGTTTCACCGTCCTGGCCTGTCCAAGTGTGGGGTACAATCTGCTCGGATCCATCAGACTGCGAAAGGCGGTCGCCTCCTATTCGGCCCTTGATGAATACCTGGTCTCCCTTACTCAGATACTCCTTGCACGTCTCCGCCTGCTGTCTCCAGGTAGTTATGCGCCACCAGACTACCTCCTTGCGTTGCTCACCGTCAGAGCCGGTCCATCGCCGGTCGGTGGCGACAGAGAATGTCGTGACTGGTACGCCGTTCGGGGTGAATCTTTGCTCCGGATCGCGCCCCAACCGTCCTATCAGCGTGACTTCGTGGTACACTCTTGCCTCCTGTTTGTTGGTAATAGTTGGTCTAGGTCCAACTCCGTGCGCCTGACGCAGCCACTCTGTGACGAAAGCTCCCTAGCAGGCTGCATCACGTATGGTATCGCGGAGCTTCTCCACCCCACTCACGAGGGTCTCCACTTCCTCCAATGTCTTCGTCAAGTGATCTTCTGGGATCTTGTCTTCCGAGATCGGGGGCATTGGACTGCCCGTATGGAGCTGCGCCAACCGATAGACGCGTGAGGCTGATCCCGCAGGGAGTTCAAACGCTACCTCAGCGAGGACGAGCAGGAACTCCGTGACATCCGAAGCCATCAGAAACCTGGCCACTGTACTTGCCTCAACCTGATGCTTATCCGCGAAACGCCGAAGCGGAGCGGGCATCAAGCTGTGCAGCGCAGCGCCATCGAGCTTCGCCATATGTGTGGCATTCTCGTTCATCACGACTCTGTCGCAACTGTCAGGCAGTTCCTCTCCAGCTTCCAACAGACTCAACCTCTCATCGAGCCGTGGATCGTTGAAGAGGAAGGCCCCACGGGCTGCCCTGTCCCAACCAGCGATCTCGAGTTCCATACTTGGCATCAGAAACGCTGGCTCGACATTCTCAATCGCCAGTCTCAGATCCTGCCTCAGCGCATGAACCTGGGCTTTCAGTGCGGTCCTAGCCTGTTCTAATTCTTCGCCTAGTCTCTCCAACTCGCTTTCCCGGCGAGACTCAGCGAACAGGGAGGACCTGAGAGGCACTCCCAGCAATCTATCGAGCAGCTCCACCGCAATCTCCGTGTACTGTTGGGCGTGGTCTCCCTGTATCGTGATGCCGTTGCCCGCGTGATAGAGCTTGTTGCGCAAGCTGTGGAAATACTCAATGTGTCCCAAGTTGATCCCCTTCAGGCGGTCTCCTGCTGTCTGCGTTGCCTCCTCCACTCCTCTCACTAGGTCATGAAAGCTTCCTTCCGCTGCCCGCTTTCTGGCGCTGTACGACATATTGGTCTGGGTGACTTCTTCCGGCAGCAGAAGGAAGACCTTGAGAAGAGTCTCGACACCCGCGTCCAGCAGGACGAAGCCGACTATCTGGTCGAACT
>SKLM01000315.1 GCA_007123205.1 Thermoflexales bacterium | reverse complement strand
CGAAGGGATCCAGGTGCCGCCGGTGTGCTGTGGGGAAGAGACGCCGGACCTGCGCCCCGGCGCCCTCCTCCATCGAAACCGCCTCGATCTCGCGGGTTGTGTCTACGTGCTCGTCCATTCCCTCACCTCGCAACGTCGCTATGCGGTCCTTGCCGGAACCTCAGGACGTCGGCCACGCGGATCACCAGCTCTCGCTCCACCTGAGGCACCGGCTCTTGGCCCGGGGCGTACCCATCCACCATAGCCAGATCTCGAACGTCGACGACCCGGCCCACCATCTGATATCCCGTATCATCGGTTCTGTCCCACACCACCATGGCCACGGCGGGATTCTCCCTCACGTTGGCCATCGTGATGGGGCAGAACCACTCTTTGGCCACAACTCGGGCCCCCCCCGGCCCGGAGATCCTCCCCGCGACCGCCAAATGGGGGATCCCGTCGTCACTGGAGGTGACCAGGAACACGAATCCGACCCTCTCTCCGAGGGCGACAGCCTCCCGCAGGGATCCTGACCCCAGCACGCCGGGCATCCTCAACCTCGGCCCCGACGACACGTCATCGATCCGTGCCGCCCTCGCCTGCTCACGCCAGCATTGCCTCCAATTCGATCTGCAGCCCGGGGCGCAACAGATTTGACACAGGACAGGCAGCCTCCGCCTGTTCGGCCAGCTGCTGGAACGTCTCGGCCTGGATATCTGGAACCCGCCCCCGCACCTTCAGGGCGCTCTTCGTGATGGCGAACCCGCCCTCTTCCTTGGGTGTCAGGTGCACCGTCGCCGTAACTTCGATCCCCTCGACCTGGTACCCCTCCTGGCTCAGCACGTTACTCAGGGACATGCTGTAGCAGCCTGCGTGGGCTGCTGCGATCAGCTCCTCCGGGTTCGTTCCCGGCGCTTGCCGGAATCGGGTGGCGAACGTAAAGGGCGTGTCCCTCAGCACCGCGCTGCCGGTGCTCATCGTCCCGTCGCCGCTACGTAGATCCCCTTTCCACACCGCCGTGCCCGTTCGTTCGATATCCGCCATCGTGTTCACTCCTTTCTCGATCTGTGGAGCCCCCTGTTGGGCTCGTCCGATGGGCCGGGATTGGCAGCTCACCAATCTCCGGTAGCTGGCTCGTCCCGGCCCCGTTGCCTACGATCTCGCCCCAGGCACCAGGCGAGTCTCATGCTGAACGACTCTCGCAACTCAGGCAGAGGCCCCCGCCCGATGCATTCCACTGGTGTTGCCACAGGCCGCATCCGGGACAGCGGACCATATCGAGCATAGCCATCACCCCATGTGTGGCCGGCCGCTCTCCTTCATAGGCCGCCAGGCTCTGCAGATCCATAACCTGGGCCAGGTCCTCTTGCATCTCATTCGGGTTTTCGTAACCTGCTGAGCCGTAGATCCTTCCCCCTTTCCCTCAGATAACCCTACGACAGCTCCCCGCCACCGCTGCCGGATGGACCCGGCGCGGGAGAGAGCCCCCGCACGCGACCAGCGCCACTCCCACCAGGGACTTCCTCAGCGGAGCGCGGCACCCGGTACAGAGCCCGCCAGGCGGCCGGTGTCGCCGCAGCCTGTTCCTAAGCTGCTGTGAACCCACCGTCGATGGTAATCGCGTCTCCCGTCACGAACGAAGCCTCCTCCGAACAGAGCCAGACGACAGCATCGGCGACTTCCTCCGGCTGACCCATACGCTGGGCCGGCGCCATGTTGGCGTAGGCCTCCAGCGTGTCGGGATCGCCACCCGTCGTCCGGTCTATCATCTCGGTATGGATGACGCCCGGGCATACGGCGTTGACGCGAATGTTCTGGGTCGCGTATTCCACCGCCGCGGTCTTGGTGAGCCCCAGCACACCGTGCTTGCTGGCCACGTAGGCGGGGAGGTTCTCAAATCCCACCCGTCCCGCCACCGAGGACATGTTCACGATGGCCCCACCGCCTCGATCCAACATAGCTGGGATCTGCTCCTTCATACAGAGCCACACCCCCTTCAGGTTGATGTCGATGACCCGGTCCCAGTTCTCCTCGCTGACCTCGGCAACGGGAGCCTGCTTGCCCTCGATGCCTGCATTGTTGAAGGCGAAGTCCAGCCCGCCGTAGGCGTCCACGGTCTCCTGCACCATCCGCCGCACGTCCTCTGCCCTGGAGATGTCAACGTTGAGGAAGAGCGCCTCACCTCCTTCCTCCTCGATCATCTCCACGGTCTCCTTTCCCCGGGGGGTATCGACGTCGGCGACCACCACCTGGGCGCCGCGTCGTGCGAAGGTCAGCGCCGCTGCTCTCCCGATGCCCGCTGCTCCTCCGGTAACCAGTGCTGTCTTCCCTTCGAAGTGCTTGGTCATTCTGTTTGCCTCCTGTGATCTCTTACGTGCCGTTGTCCTCTTTTGTCGATACCGAGGTCCTGACGTTCGGTCATCGCATCATCACTGCCGTGAGTCATCGCTTCGGCAGCCCGACTTCCGTTCGGCCCGGAGCGCCGATAAGCCTTGCGCTGGCGACGCGGGTCTCAGACCCGCTGCGAGCTAGTACGCGCGGTAAGGCTTGG
>SKLM01000131.1 GCA_007123205.1 Thermoflexales bacterium | reverse complement strand
GCTATGGGGTCCAGGGCCCTGCCCAGGCGCTGAACCTGAGGGACAACGGGGTCAACGTGATCGTCGGGGGATCACCGGACCGGTCCCGTTCCTGGGAGAAGGCGCAGGCCGATGGTTGGGTGCCCGGCGAGACCCTGTTTCCCTGGGAGGAGGCGGTGGAGCGGGCGACCATGGTCGAGTATCTGGTCTCTGACGCCGGTCAAGTGGCCCTCTGGCCCAAGATTGAACCGCATTTCAGCCCGGGGGATGCGCTTGCCTTCTCCCACGGTTTTGCCGTTGCCTATTCTGACCAGACGGACCTGGTGGCGCCGGACTTCCTGGACGTCATCCTGGTGGCTCCGAAAGGGTCGGGCACCAGCGTTCGACGGAACTTCCTGGCGGGGAGCGGCATCAACGCCAGCTATGCGGTGCATCAGGACTACACGGGGCGTGCCCACGAGCGAGTCCTTGCCCTGGGGGTGGCCATCGGTTCGGGTTATCTGTTCCCCACCACGTTTGAGAAGGAGGTGTACAGCGATCTCACCGGGGAGCGCGGGATCCTCATGGGAGCCCTGGCGGGCGTGATGGAGGCCCAGTACGAGATCCTGCGCCGGCATGGTCACTCTCCCAGCGAGGCCTTCAACGAGACCGTCGAGGAGTTGACCCAGAGTCTCATCCTGCTGGTGGGCGAGAACGGCATGGACTGGATGTATGCCAACACCAGCACCACGGCGCAACGAGGTGCTCTCGATTGGCGCCATCGATTCCGCGAGGCGGTTGAGCCGTTGTTCGACGATCTCTATCGGAGCGTGGTGGCCGGGGAGGAGACGCGCATCGTGCTTGAGGCGAACAGCGCGCCCGACTACAGAGAGCGTCTGGAGGAGGAGCTGCGGGAGCTCCGCGAGTCCGAGATGTGGCAGGCAGGCGCGGCGGTCCGTTCGCTGCGGCCTGAGAACTGGGAGTAGCCTCCACTGCCCGGGCGGGCGATGCAGGCAGTGCTCGAAGGGCGGTAGCCGATGGCGACGGAGCCAAGTCAAGTTGGCTCAAGGCCAGACAGGATGAACCCGGTTCGAGGGGCGGGACGTGGTCAACCCTGGGTGGAGGTGGTCCTGTGGTGAGCGAAGGAGTTACAGTGATGGAAGAGGCCGATGTTTGCGCTGATAGGAAGGTGATGGTGTTCGACACGACCCTGCGCGACGGAGAACAGTCGCCCGGGGCAGCCCTCAACGTCGACGAGAAGCTGGAGATCGCCAGGGCTCTCGAGGCGATGGGGGTGGACATCATCGAGGCGGGATTCCCCATCTCGTCGCCAGGGGATCTGCGGGCGGTGCAGCGCATCTCCAGGGAGATCCGCGGGTGCGTGGTCTGCGGCCTTACCCGGGCGAACCGGAGTGACATCGACGCCGCAGCGGAGGCCCTCCGCGGCGCCGCGCGCCCGCGGATCCACACCGGTCTCGGTGTGTCCGATGTGCACGTGCGGTCCAAACTGCGCACCACTCGCGAAAGGGCGCTGGAAATGGGCGTGGATGCCGTCGCCTATGCGAAGAAGTTCGTGGAGGATGTCCAGTACTACGCGGAGGACGCCGGCCGCGCCGACCCGAAGTACCTTTACCGGGTGCTGGAAGCGGTCATCGCGGCTGGCGCGACGGTGGTGAATATCCCCGACACGACCGGGTACACCTCTCCCGGGGAGTTCGGGGCGCTGATCCGGGGTATTGTGGACCACGTGCCCAACATCGACCGGGCCACCATCTCGGTTCACTGTCACAACGATCTGGGCATGGCTACAGCGAATACGTTAGCCGGGGTTCACGGCGGGGCCCGTCAGGTGGAGGTCACCGTGAACGGGATCGGCGAGCGAGCCGGAAACACGTCCCTGGAGGAAGTGGTGATGGCGCTGAGGACGCGCCGAGATCTATTCGGTGTGGACACGAAGGTCGACAGTCGACGCATCTATCCCGTAAGCCAGATGGTCAGCCAGCTGACGAGCATTCCGATACAGCCAAACAAGGCCATCGTCGGCGCCAATGCCTTCGCCCACTCGTCAGGCATTCACCAGGATGGCGTGCTCAAGGAGCGGATCACGTACGAGATCATAGACCCCCGGGATGTCGGGGCGCCGGAGTCGATCATCATCCTCTCAGCGCGATCGGGCCGCCACGGCCTCCGGCACCGCCTGGCCGAGCTGGGACACGAGCTCAACGACGGTCAGTTCGAGAAGGTCTACCAACGTTTTCTGGAGGTAGCCGACAAGAAGAAGACTGTGGACACCCGCGATCTGGAGGCTATCGTAACCGATGAGGTACGGATGTTCTTCGAGGAGACGTACCATCTGGAACAGGTGCAGGTCAGTTGCGGCGATCGGAGTATTCCTACGGCCACCGTGCGCATCCGGACGCCCGACGGGACCGTCGTGTGCGACGCCGCTCACGGCACCGGGCCGGTGGACGCCGTCTACCGGGCCATTAACCGGGTCGTCGGCGAGTCGAACGAGCTGATCGAGTTTTCCGTGCAGGCGGTTACCGAAGGGATCGATGCCGTGGGGCGGGTGACCGT
>SKLM01000269.1 GCA_007123205.1 Thermoflexales bacterium | reverse complement strand
GTGTCCTGCACGGCGAGGCCCCGTCGCAGCCCCGAGGTGTCGCCCATAGCGATGGCGCGGACCGCGTGGGGACTGACGTGCTCCTGCACCTCGGCGATGAGGGATGTTTGCTCCTCCCGGTCGATCACCAGGGCATTATGGATGCTGGGCAGGTCTCCCGACGGAAACTCGGCGTCGAGCACCACGCCCGCTATGCGTACCAATCTTCCTTCTCTCTGCAAAGATTCACTCCCGAACCTGAACGCTGACCCGACGGCGCAGTATACCACGGCAGCGCCGATTCGACCAGGTGGGCGGCGCGCATCACAGCTGGATCATCTTCAAGCCCGGCACGTTCGTCGAGATACGAGCACGTCAAAGCCGGTGGCTAGCAAGGAGTTCTGCGGCAGCGGCGCGAATCTGCGCGGGTCGGTCACCTTAACGGCACGAATGAAAGAAGCTGGGAGTTACCAGTCTCCTGGCTGGTGAGATGGTTGGAAGGGTGGTCCCTCCCTCGGGAGGACGAGCTTCTGCGAGAGGGAGCCGGGCACTACAAGGGCGCTGGAGCGGTCCGATGGTAAACCGACGGCACGATTCGCGGTGGTCGGAGGGGCTCCCTGATGCTTCGTCGTGCACGGAGAAGTCGGTGCTGACAAGCGCTGCGGGAAGAGGACGGGACAGGCCCGTGGGCTGACGATGGCACCCGGAGGAAAGACGTACCGCGACCCGCCGGATGAGCGGTTGAGGTGCGTACTGGTTGCGCCCTCCTCAAGACGGAGGGCGCGCTGGCTGTGCTCCACCGCGCGCTGCCACAGCCCGTCGCACCGCGTCGAGGTCAGGGTCTCTGAGAGCACCGGCCGGCGCGGCCCGCTCGCCCAGGGCGATGACCAAGGTGCCGTCACGGCAGGGGATGGCGAGGTCGACCACATACTCGGCGTCCCCATCGCGAATCAAGAACTCCCGCTCCGGATGGAGTCTGTCCTCCTTGAGGGTGACGTACAGGCCGTCGGCGCCGGTGGCGTACAGATCGTTGATCTCCTCGGCAGCGATGAAGCGGTCCCAGGTCGACTCGATGAAGGTGATCCTCCTCCAGCGGAGGCTGGGGATGGGATCGTCCAGCTTGAGCAAGGGACCCAGCTGGAGCTTGTAGTAGGGATCCCGGGCCCGTGGGTGGTCGGGCTGGTCAGGAAAGAGGTTGCCACGTCGGACTAGCTCATGGCCCTCCACGGGGGCGTAATAATGGATGGCCCACTTCTCGTCGCCGAAGGCCCGGGTGAAGTAGAAGGCGAGGACAACAGCCTCGGTGGCGCTGTCAGGGGCGTGCCGCTCGGGAATGCGGTACCATCCCTCGTCTCGGGCGATGGTCAGATCGCGAGGGCTGTTCATGATGGCCACGAGGACGCGGTCGGATGGATAGAACACGTTTCACCTCCCCCACAGCAAAGACCCGGGCCACCCGAAGGGGGTGACCTCAGTGGACGTGCCGTGCTGCTCGGTTACGAGATGCGACGGCGAGCCACCTCTCGCAGGGTTCGCTTGCCTTGGTCTGAGAGGCCCAGCTGGTCGATCTCTTGCTCCAACTGCTCCCACGTCCCGTAACCGGCCAAGTAGCCGTTGACCCGGGCGGCGGCAGTCGAGCCTATGAAATCGTCGGGATTCGGGTAGATGGCTTCGAACTCGCTCATCAGGGTCTTTGATCCGCGCAGGCGATACTTCTGGTGGTAATCCTCGGCTTGCCAGAACTCTACGTAGGGCACGATGTCGGTGTAGAGCTCGCGCTCTCGTTCCGCCTCATGCTGACTCTTGGTTTCGCGGGCCAGCCCCTCCTGCTCCTCGTTGTGGAAGAAGATCATTGAGGCGTATTGCCGTGAAGGGGATGGCCTGGTGGGGCTGTGGGCGCTCCAGAAGATCTCCAGAAGCTGTCTATAGGTGATCTGATCGGGGTCGTACTCGATCTGAATGGCCTCGCTGTGGGTGCCCAGATTCAGATACGTGGGGTTGGGCTTTGACCCACCGGCGTACCCCACGCGGGTGCGGACGACTCCGGGCAAACTCCCAAACTGGGAGTCAGGGCCCCAGAATCAGCCCATAGCGAAAGTGGCGGTCTCGGTTGTCGCGGGTGCTTGCCGGTCGATGGGTGGCAGGTCGCCGGTAGGTACTGAAGGTGTTCCGTCTGGAACCATGGTCCTCCTCCCGTGATTGGAGGCGAGCAGGAGCCCCACGATGACGAATCCTGCCAGGGCCGCTGGTAGTAGGATCCGTCTCAGCAGACGATATGGGGGCCTGAGTGGTTTGTTCATGTGTGCCTTTCGGGCTGTCTCCGCGGATGGGATCGAATGCGCAGCGATTCTAGCATGCTCCGGGGGGAGAGGCAACTGGATGGGGCCGGGGGGATGCGACAGATAGGGAGATCAGTGGATGGGTGGGAGCCGAGGCTATCCCCCCTCACCCAGCCTCTCCCCCTGGGGGGAGAGGAGTAAGGGCCGGGGAGAGGGGTAAGGCCCGTGCGGCGATGGTGCCTTGCACTTCCCAGAGTGCGAGGCACCTGGATGTATGCG
>SKLM01000278.1 GCA_007123205.1 Thermoflexales bacterium | reverse complement strand
GGACGAAGCGCGCACCATCGTACTGGAGCGGCTGGAGTTCGTCTCTGATCCTCCCATCGACGAGGGCCAGCCCGTCGAGGGCTGGCGCGGGGTGATCGTGGACCTCCCGCCTGGCCATCAGGTCGGTCAGTACTTCGAGCGGCAGGACGGCGAGGAGTTCGACCTTGGCATGCCGACCGACGCGGTGAGGGAGCAGGTGGCCGAAGCGCGGTCAAGCGGGGCTCAGGTCCGAGTGTGGGGTACCCTGCACACCGGCGCCCCGCCGGAGGAGGCGCGTACCATCGTCCTGGAGCGGGTCGAGTTCGTCTCTGAGCCTCCCGCCGACGAGGGCCAGTCCGTCGAGGGCTGGGTCGGGGTGATCGTGGATCTCCCGCCCGGCCATCAGCTCGGCCAGTACTTCGAGCGGGAGGACGGCGAGGAGTTCGACATTGGCATGCCCACCGACGCCGTCAGGGAGCAGGTCGCCGAGGCGCGATCCAGCGGAGCTCAGGTCAAAGTATGGGGCACCCTGCACACCGGCGTTCCGGCGGACGAAGCGCGCACCATCGTGCTGGAGCGGCTTGAGTTTGTCACTGAACCTGCCCCCTGACGCGGGATGGGGGCGATGGCCCGGACAGGCCGCACACCCGTCCTTGGTTCCTTTCCCAGTTGGGAAATCCAGGTATACTTATGTGCGGCCTGAGCGCAACTGTGACCGAGGCAGCAGATCCCTCGGACGGGACTGCGGGCAGCTGATTGTTAGGTGCCGTGGCAGTCACAAGGAAGGAGTAGGCGATGACAAAGGGCGGGCTGTTCTGGGGTACCATCCTCCTCATTATCGGGTTGTTGCTTCTGTTCAGCAATCTCGGTATCATCGCCATCGAGATCTGGAGCGCCATATGGGCTGTGCTGCTGATCGTCGTCGGCCTGGGTATTCTGTGGGGCGTCTTCTCTGGCCGAGACACTGGCGGCCAGGAGGTCGTGATTCCCCGCGACGGAGCGGCCAGAGCCCGCATCCGGCTGAGCCACGGAGCTGGGCGCCTTCGTGTCGACGCCGGTGCCGCGGACGATGCCCTCCTGGAGGGCACCTTCGGCGGTGGCCTCGACTACCGTGCGGGTCGTAAGGGAGATGAGCTGGACGTCCACCTATCACCCCCTGACTTTCTGGCTATGATCGTCCCGTGGAATTGGGGGCGCGAAGGGCTTGGGTGGTTGCTCAGGCTGAACAGTGACATTCCCCTGTCCCTTGCCTTCGAGACGGGAGCCAGCGACGCCCGCCTTGACCTTACCGACCTCCTCGTGACCGACTTGAAGTTGGAAACGGGGGCCAGCTCCCTCAACGTGACGCTGCCCGCTCGAGCCGGGCATACCAGGGCCCGCATCGAGGCTGGTGCGGCCTCCGTTGCCGTTCGCATCCCCCCTGAGGTGGCGGCTCGGCTGCGACTCGAGGGTGGTCTCGCATCCATCGAGGTAGACGAGAGCCGCTTCCCTCGTGTTGGACGTCTCTACCAGTCCCAGGACTACGAGACGGCGGAGAACCGGGTCGATCTGACAGTCGAAGCTGGCGTCGGCTCGCTGAGAGTTCGTTGAGACTGCCATCATCGCGAACAACGATAACGAAAGGATCCGACATGAAACGCTTGGAGTCACGTGTGTTGTGGGGAGTTCTCCTCATTGCCGCGGGCATCCTGTTCCTGCTCCAGAGCCTCGGAGTGATCCGCGTGACGGCCCTGATCTGGCCTCTGTTGATCGGCGTCGCCAGTCTGGCTTTCCTGTTTGTGTTCGCCAGTGCGCCTCAGAGCAACTGGTGGGCAGCCATCCCCGGTTTCGTCTTGCTCAGCATAGCCGGTATTGCAGCGCTCAACGAGTTGGCCCCTCAGGTGGGGCAGGCTGCCGGTGGCTCTCTCTTCCTGGGCGGGATCGCGTTGTCCTTCTGGATGATCTACCTCTTTAACCCCGGGCATTGGTGGGCCGTCATACCCGGAGGGGTGCTCCTGACACTGGCCCTGGTGGCAGGGCTGTCGACCATTCTTGAGGGAGTCGAGATGGGTGGGGTCTTCTTCCTCGGCCTGGGTCTTACCTTTGCCCTGCTCGCTGTCCTCCCCACCCCCGAGGGACGGCTGGTGTGGGCCGTCATCCCCGCCATCGTGCTGCTGCTCATGGGAGCGCTGATCACAGCGGCCGCTGTGGACCTGATGAACTACCTGTGGCCCGCCCTGCTGATTCTGGGAGGTCTCTATCTGTTGTACCGTACGGTTAGGGCGCGTTGACGCAGCGAACGGAGGAGAAACATGAGCAGTAGAGAGAACCGCCGACATGGTGGAGTCGTCGGCCCTGTCATCCTTATCGGCTTGGGGATCATATTCCTGCTGAACAACCTCGGTCTCCTGGACTGGAGCGTGTGGGAGATCTTCTTCCGGCTGTGGCCCATTCTGCTGGTGGCGGTAGGGCTGGATCTGATTCTCGGGCGGCGCTCTATCTGGGGCTCGTTGCTGGCTGTCGTGCTCACATTCGCCGTCCTCGGACTGGCCATCTGGCTGGCGAGCACCGACATCGGGG
>SKLM01000319.1 GCA_007123205.1 Thermoflexales bacterium | reverse complement strand
TTCGGGTGGGCCAGCGGGGCACCTACATCTGCCCCGACTGCCAGCCCCTTGAGGGTTGACCGCCGCCAATCGCCGGTGCGCTGCACCTCCAAGGTGCATTGCACCTGACCACCGCCAGTGCCAGTGCCTTCAGCGAGATCTACGGGCTCGTCCCACGCTTCGCCCGTCGAGGGTAGTTCGACCCAGGGGACCGCGGGCCATGTGTCGACCCTCACTAATCAAGCGTGAACCGGGTGACCGCGACCCGGAATGTAAGTGCAGACGCGCTGCAGAATGCCAGACACCTTGGAGCGACCGGCTGCGCTGTCTACGGTGCTGCGGAACCCCTGCGGTCGAGGTCCCGTCGCAGCCACCTCCTCACGTCCTCCGGCGAGCTCAGACGCGCGTCCGCCCTCGTTTCACACGTCGCCTTGCAGACCCGCACCGCCACCCCCCCGTGATCGTGGATGACTCCGAAGGCCTCCTCGTCCTTGTCGTCGTCCCCCACATAAACCGGGAGCGCCCCAGGCCAGGGATATCGATCCAGGAGATAGGCCACGGTCTTCCCCTTGTGCGCCAACGCCGGACCGATCTCCAGAAACTTGTGACCCCCCAGAATGCGAAATCGTCCCGGCGATGCTGCCTCCTCCACCACTGCCTCGCCCAGCCACCGTGCCTCTTCCAGCAGCTCCGTCGCCTTGTCCTCCGGCGCCTCTTTGGCGTGGATCGCCAAGGCCCAGCCCTTGTCCTCCAGGAAGAACCCGTCGCCCCCCTCGGTGAGCCTGCGCCACCGGGGCTTGATCGTGTCCAGCACGGGGCGGATCTCGTGGTAAGGCACCCGGTCCACTCGCTCAGCGTCGGGAAGCCGCAGCTCGACTCCGTACGTCCCGGCCAGCAGTATCTGCGGGCCGGATCGAACCTCCAAGCCGGACACCAGCCTCTCCACATGGCCCAGGCGCCGGCCGCTGATCACCGCCAGGCGAATGTCCCGCCTATCCGCCAGCTCCGCCAGCAGCTCGACCACCTCGGGCTGGGGATCGACGTGTTCCGGCGTCGGCGCGAAGTCCGCCAACGTGCCGTCGTAGTCGAGGAACAGGCGCAGCCGCTCCGCGCTCTGGATACGCTGCTCGATCTGGTCAGGAACGCCTAAGGTCATCGGGCCCGGGACTGCTGGAGCAGCGGTTCGATCTCCCGACCGAATATGGCCGACCAGGTGTACCTCTGTCGGATCCGACGGCGCAGCCGGTGCACCGGCCGCTCGGCGACCCGGGAGAGGATCCGGTCGGCAATCTCCCCGGCATCCTCATCGGGGCGCATCAGATTCACCTCCCGGCCCCCGATCTCCTCAGCCGCCGGCACCCGGGTGCAAAAGACGGGAGTCCCGATCAGGCCCGCCTCCAGCACCGGCATCCCGAACCCCTCCCGATGGCTGGGCATGAACATCACGTCGCTCACCCGGAGAAGATCCGCCACCACGGGCATATCGATGGTGTAGGGCTGGTCGGGCTCCGGACCAGACTCGAAGACGAAGCGCAGCTCCTCCTCGACGCCCAACTCCCGGCGCAGCGCTTGCAACGCCCGGAAGTAGGTCATACTCTCCTCGTCGTGAGGATCCGGCGGGCCGGTCAGGACCAGCTTCACCGCGCGACCCCGCCCCTTCAGCGCCGCCACCACCCGCAGCGCCAGCTCGATATTCTTGGCCTCAGTCACCCGCACCGGCATCAGCAGGATCAGGTCGCTCTCCAGCAGGCCCAGCCCCTCGATGAGCCGCCCTCCCTCCTCGGTGAGCCCCAGCAGCTGAGCGGGATCGACGCCATTGTGGATCACGGTGATCTCCTCGACCCCACAATCGAAGAGCTCCGCCAGACTCCGCCGCCGCTCCTCCGAGACGACGACGTAGGTAACATCCTGTCGACGGGTGCGCAGCAGATCCCAGGGGTACCCCTGGTGCAGGTTCGGGCGCGAGTGGGCGCTCGTCCAGCCGATGTCATGACACCACGCGATACACGGCGGCATCTCCCCCTCATCCAGTAGCCGAAACAGCGCCGCCGTCAGGGGCAGGTTGAAACGCTTGGTGAAGACGTTGTGCACGATCACGTGATCGAACCCGCTCAGCGCCGCAGCAAGAGCTTCCCTCAACTCCTCCGCCAGCTCCTCGAAAGCAGGCGGGACCTGTCCCTCCCGCAGCTTCGCAGTGACGGCCGCGATCTCGGGATGCTGAGAATCGATTTTTGGGATGCGATGGAACACCGCGCCGGCCGGCAGCGGGTCCTGCTCACCGCGACCGGCAATGACGGCCACCGCATGCCCGTCGTCCCCGTGTGGAGTTCCTCCAGTCAGCAGGCGTGCGTGGGCCTCGATGACAGCCTCGACGCCACCAACCACCGGGGGCGCTGCATAGTGCAGGATGGCCGTCCGCGAACGATTCACCCCATCTTCCCTTCGCATAAGTTCAACTCCTCCATCGTCTCGAGCTGGTGACAGAGCCAGGCCGCGATGTCCTCCCGTTCGACCAGCCAGCGCAGCCTCCCAGCCCATTCCCGACGTTTCTGGGGTTCCAT
>SKLM01000174.1 GCA_007123205.1 Thermoflexales bacterium | reverse complement strand
TCGGCGACGCGGGCCATCCAGGCCAGCGCCTGGTCCTCCCGGCCCCGGCGCCAGGAGTCGAGGGCCAGGCGGTAGTGGACCCGGGCCCGGGGCTCCTCCAGGGTAGCGGCGTAGCGATGGCCAAAGTGGGCATCGAAGAGGTCGTAGGTCTCGAGGGTCCGCTCCAGGCGCTCCTGTTCCGGGATCCCGCTCCAGATCCCGCCGGCGTGGGCCCGGTAGACGCTCATCAGCTCGTGGAGGTAGCCGATGGCCCCGCGCTCCGCCAGGAGCACGGTGAAGGTCCAGTCGCCCAGGGGCGCACGAAAATACCAATCGGGCAGCTCGGGCAGGGCGGCGCGCCGGAACACCATGGAGGAGGTCTGCGATATGCCCCCCTTCAGGGCATCCTCCAGGCCGAAGCGGTGGGTGTCCGGCGGCTGGGTGTGGCGGGAGCTGGGCCGCGAGCCGTCCGCGTAGATGGTCAGCACGTCGTGAAAACAGACGGAGCAGTCGGGATGGGCCTGCAGGAAGGCGACCTGTTTCTGGAGCTTGAGGGGGTCGGTCCAGTAGTCGTCGCCGTCCAGGCGGGCGATGTACTCGCCCCGGGCGGCCTTCATGTTCTCGGTCCCATTGTACCGGCCGGTGGGGCGGCCGCGGATGTGGATCACGTCGTCCCGGGAGCGCAAGAAGAGCCGGATCAGGTGGGGGTGGGCGCGGGCGTAGCGGATGCAGGTCTCCCGGGTGGCGTCGGTGGACTGGTCCTCGCCGATGATCAGCTCGTAGGGGAAGTCGGCCTCCTGGGCCAGGACCCCCTCGATGGCCGCGGCGATGTAGGGCCCGTGCTGGTAGGTGGCCAGGCATACGCTGAGCAAGGGCCGGAAGGGGAGCTCCCGAGTGGGATCGGGGATCCGGTGACGGGCGTAGAGGGTGGGGCGGGATTGGCGGGCCATGGGCATGGGCTGCTCCCTACGATTGGGATGAGACGGCTGCCAGGGCGGAGGGAGCGCAGCCTACTCCAGCAGATGGTGTTCCAGCCCCGCATCCACCAGGTCGCTGATGATCTGCGAGGCGATGTGCGGATCGAGCTGCTGGCGCCAGGCATTATCGGTTTCCCTGCGCTTGTAGACGCTGTAGGGATGGTCGTGATGCGCGGCCCGGCTGTCCCGCAGGAAGTCCAGGGTCTGCCCTTCCAGGGGGAGCTCACAGAAGTCGAAGAGGGCCCTCACCTGGTCCAGCGGCCGCTTCAGGAGATCGGCGTAGGCGACGGTGTGGAACCGGCCCGGGAACACGTCGGCCAGTTCCGCGAAGAGGCGGGCCACCTCCTTCCACTTCTCGTATCCGTAGAACTCCTCGACCCGGCCGCGGTTCTTGCTGGGGGCGTGCCGCCACTCGGCGTGCGCCTGCCAGCCCAGATCCCGTCGAAACTCCCGGGGAGCGCGGAGCCAGGAGTTGATGACCGCCAGCGGGTTCCTGATGATGCCGACGATCTTGATCTGGTCGTGGGTGGTGAGCAGGTGGGGCAGGAGATGATGGTAGCGCACCTCTTTGTACACGACGTGGGTCGGCCGGTCGCTCTTCTCGAAACGGGGGTAGATCCCACTGTGGATCCGCTCCTTCTGATCGAGGAAGTCGTCCCGAGCGGCGGCGATCTCGTTGAAGAAGGTGTCGATATCCCTGCGAGAGGAACGGGGGTCGAGAACCCCCTTGAAGCGGTAGGAGAAGAGGGGCTGGTACTTGAAGACCACGGCCGGAGAGCTGTTGACGATCTGACCCAGCCAGGAGGTACCGGATCTCGGCACGCCGTGAAGGCCCACCTTGATCCTGCTAGGGACGCCGCCGGCGCCGTCCACGGGTCCCTCCGTCCCAGCTACGGGCCCCACGGCGGGGAAGGACCAGCGCCTGGAGGGCGGGCCGTTGGTGGGCTCAGGTCAGGTGAACTCACCGGCACGGTAGATGGGGAAGTAGGACCCATCGGGTGGGCCGGAGGCAGACGCCAGCTCCCAGTATTTGCCGTCATCGAGGATGCGCCCACAGAAGTAGACCGGGCGGGTCTCGGTGGCCCAGCCGCGCTTGAACTGGGTCAGGCCATCCTCGGCCCGCTGCAGGCCGACGCCCCCGCCGTGGTTGACCCAGCGGACGCGACCGGCGAGCTCGTGCATGGCGACCCAGAAGAGGGCGTATGACGCCGCCAGCTGGTACCCGACGCCGTTCATAGCCCGCAGGTGACTGTACCCGACCGCTCCTCCCACGACCCAGAGGTGGGCGGCCACGATCTGGCCCTGGTGGCGCGCGAGGTACAGCTCCACGCCGGGGACGTCGAAGAGCTGGCGAAATGACGCCTCGGAGAAGGTCCGCAGCCCCGATATGTGGTGTCGGGCGATGAGATGATCGTAGAGTACCACCCATTCCGCCAGGTGGTCCTGCGGTCTGGCACAACGGGCCACCGAGAGGTGCTTGAGGGCCCGGCGAGCGTTGTAGCGGTGACCGCTGTGCACCGATCGGGCCAGGGGCCGGCTCAGGTCCGTGACGAAGTGGCGCTTGAACTCGGTGCAGACGTCGAAGCAGCGGCTCAG
>SKLM01000452.1 GCA_007123205.1 Thermoflexales bacterium | reverse complement strand
GGTATCACGACGGTGGTGCCAACGCGCGACCGGGCTATCCTCGCGGGGCGTCTCTCCGTGAGATCGTCCACCGGCGACGTATGCCCGCCAGCTGGTCCAGGAGCGCCGTCGGTGTGTCGCCGTACAGGGTCTCGAACACCTGAAAGCCCTCAAACACCAGGTCATCCACCGTCTCGTGGTAAGCATCCCAGTCGATGGTTCCGGCCCCCATGATCCAGTGTTGATCCTCACCACCCCCGTCGTTATCCTGGAGATGCACCTCGAGCAGTCTGTCGCCTGCCTCACGCATCTCCGCCGTCGGATCGAGGCCGTTGGCGTGAGTGTGGCCCACGTCCAGACAGATGCCCACGTGGTCGCCCAACCCGTCGATCATCGCCAGCACGTCGCTGACCGAGGATCCCGGACGCGGCAGTCCTCTGGCCGGCATATTCTCAAGGAGCATGGTCACGCCGATCGCCTCGGCCTGTTCGGCCCACACCGCCAGTGTCTCAAGGGTGCGGCCCCAGCTGTCCGTGTACGTATCAGCGGTGAAAGGGTCCAGCGCGCTGTTCGGATGGACGACCACCATCTCGGCCCCGATCTCCGCAGCCCTGTGAAAGCAGTCGATGACGATCTCCACGCACCTCTGGCGCACCAGCGGGTCGCGAGCAGCAGAATGCCATCCGTCCTCCGGAGAGTGGACGCTGGTGGGCGTGATCCCGGCCCTCTGCAGCGCCCTTCGCCGGCCACCCGGATCCCGGAACCAAGCGTCGTAGTCCTCACCGCCAGCGGATATCTCGATCTCCCTGAACCCTGCCTCGGCGATGGCGGCGATCACGTCATCCGGCGCGTGTCCCTTAAACAGGGCCGTCGAGATTCCATAATCGATCATCAGTTGTACTCCTTCATCAGCAGCGCCTTGATCCTGTTGTTGTCGTCCGGTCTCAGGTTGCGGCCTGGGCTACGTACCGTCCCTGTTATGGACCGGACCGTAGGCGCGGGAACTCTCCTCTTCTCGCACCAGGACGCATCGGGTGCTGTCCGCGGGGCGCAATGGGACACGTCGTCTTCCCCGTATCGCCAACCCGATTCAATCGTCGTAGACGGGCGTGCACCAGCGCCGGTACGGCTCACACCTGCCCCGCACCACGTCGTCGTGGAGCACGCGCATTCGCTCCGTGATGGGCCCCGTCTGTCCGCTTCCAATCGCCCGTTGGTCGACGTGGGTCACCGACACCACCTGGGCGCCAGTACCGCAGAAGAAGACCTCATCGGCCAGGTAGACCTCGCTCCGATCGATGGATCGCTCCACCGGCTCCATCCCCAGCTCGTCCTGCAGGAGGCGGATCACCGTCCGGCGCGTGACGCCCTCCAGTATATTGTCGGTGACGAGTGGCGTGCTGGCCACGCCCCGGCGCACGACGAAGACGTTCATGGCGCTGCCCTCAGCCAGGTGCCCATCCGCGGTGAGCACCAGCGCCTCATCGAAGCCGTTGAGCACGGCATCGCTCTTGATCAGCGCTGAACTGGCGTAGGCACCCCCGATCTTGCCGCGGGGCGGAATAGCGTTGTCGTCCACCCTGCGCCACGAGGAGAACGTCACGTGCGCGCCCTCCGATTTCATGTACTGGCCGTAAGGGTCGGCGAAGATGGTCACCTCATCCCGGAGGCCGTGGAGCTGGCACCCAATTCCCTCACTGGCTTTGTAACCCAGCGGCCGGATGTAGACGTCTTCACGATACTCTTCCTGGCGCAGAAGCCGAAGCGTGATATCCGCCAGATCCTGCGCCGAGTATGGCAAAGACATCCTGAGAAGCTTGGTCGAGTCGAGGAAACGCTCATAATGGTCCAGGATCCGGAAAACGAACAGCTGCTCCTGCTCCTCGTTCCAGAAGCCGCGAATTCCCGCGAAACACGACGTGCCGTAGTGCAGGGCCTGAGTCCGCACGCTCACTTTCGCCTCTTCAATCGGAACGATCTCCCCCTCGAAAAACGCGTATGCCATTCTATCTCCTCCTTAACTATCGATCCTTACCGTTTGTCACGGGAACCGATCTCTGAGTCCACCAGAAGAAGTTCGGTTCCCGCACAGGCCCGAGAGGTTATCAAGCGTCCGCTTCATCCGTCACGAGCGCACCTGCTGCCCACCCAACCGACTAGATGCTCCGCCAAGGCCGCGCCGCCACCGGGGGGAGCCTGGTCTGGGCCCCACCCATCTGAGCCCCCGGCAAGCACTCATGGCAGCGACCGGATGAAAGGGCCCATGACCTCCTGATAGAGACGGTCAAGATAGGAAGCCAGCCCCACATAGCGGCGGAAACCACTGGAAAGCTCCTCCAAGAGGAACTGGTGCACCTCCTCGTGCACATCGCCTCGTGCTGGCGCCATGGCGAACTCCTCAAGCGAGGTGCAGTAGCCCGAGGTGATCTCCTTGCGGACCACCCCTGTGCTTCCGGGAGTGCGCACAAAGCCGTTGAAACCGCCGACACCCAAGGTGTAGTTGAAGCCCACACCCCGGGCATCCTCAGCGATCAGAACGCTCGGGATGCGCCTGCTTATGCAGCTGACGTGGGC
>SKLM01000204.1 GCA_007123205.1 Thermoflexales bacterium | reverse complement strand
GTTGTCGACTCCTTTCTCAGAGAGGAACGCCCGGAGGGCTGTGCGCTTCCCCCGGTTCATGAGATGCATCGTTTCTCTTCGTTGTTGAACTCAAGACCACCACCGAGCGCTGGCTGCTTCACCCTCACCCGCTGTACGACCCCGGGACGAACCCGGAACAGGCAAGCCGGACGCTAGAGAGTGCTCTTGATCGCTCTGGCTACCGCATGAGGGATGCCCGGAACAGCATCGAGTTCGTCCAGGCTGGCGGCCCGCACCGCCTCCACGGACCCAAAGGCCTGGAGAAGCGCTTTGCGACGGGCGGGCCCGATGCCCGGAACGCTCTCCAGCTCCGAGGCCAACCCAGCCCTGCGTCGCCGTCCGCGATGATGCCTCACGGCGAAGCGATGCGCCTCATCTCGCACCCGCTGCACCAGAAACAGCCCTTCCGATCGCCGGGGCAACACGATGGGCTTTGGCCGACCCGGCAGGAACAACTCGTCCCGCCGCTTGGCCAGCGCCACCACCGGAACCGATTCCAGGAGGTCGTACGACTCCAGAACCTCGGTAGCTACGGAAAGCTGTCCCTTCCCACCGTCCACGATCAGCAGGTCCGGCAGCTTGGCCCAGCCCTTGATGTCCCGAGACCCGAGCATCTCCTCCGAGCGGGCAATCCGCCAGCGACGGAAGCGGCGCTCCAATACTTCCCGCATACAGGCGTAGTCATCTTGCCCCTCTACGTCGCGGATGTTGAATCGCCGATAGTGGGACTTCCGCGGCACACCCTGCACAAACACGACCATACTGCCCGTGGTCTCAGCGCCCTGAATCGTGGAGATGTCGTAGCACTCGATTCGCGCCGGTGTCTTGGGCAGCTCCAGCACCCGTTCGAGCTCGGCCAGAGCTTGCTCCTGCTTATGGGCATCGGCCTGCCATTGGACCCGGAGGGCAGTCAGCGTCTCAGCCGCGTTTTCGGCCGCCATCTTCACCAGTTCCCTCTTCTTCCCGCGCCGAGGCACCTGCAGGCTCACCCGGTTGCCGCGCTTCTGCTTCAGCCAGTGCTCGATGATCAACGCCTCATCGATCTGCTCCGGCAGCAGGACCTCGGGCGGCACATAGGCTGCCTCTTCATAGAACTGCTTGAGGAAGGCCCCCATCACCTGACGGTCTTCCTCCTGCTCGGCCCCTTCCAGCACGAAATACTCGCGACCGAGGAGCTTACCTCCGCGAATGAAGAAGATCTGCACACAGGCATCGTCCTCTTCGCGAGCGAAAGCGATCACATCCTGGTCCGCCCCGGCCACCGAGACGACCTTCTGCTGTCTGACGATACTCTGCACCGCGCGAAGTTGGTCGCGCAGGGACGCAGCTTGCTCGAAATCCCAACCGTCGGCGGCTGCCCGCATCTGCTCCTCCAGCTCGGCGATCACCTGCTCTCCGCGACCCTCAAGGAAGCGCACCAGGCCTTCGATCATCCTCCGGTACATTGCCTGGGTGGCCGCGCCAACGCACGGGCCAAGGCAGCGCTTGATCTCATAGTACAGGCAAGCTCGTTCGTCCTCCCCCGTTATCTCTCGGTTGCAGGTGAGGTAAGGGAACGACTTCCGGAGCAAGTCCAGGGTCTCATGGACCGCTGCCGAGGACGTGTAGGGGCCGAAGTAGCGGCTGCCGTCCTGCTCTATACGACGGGTGATGATTACCTTCGGATACGGATCGGATGACGTAACCTTAATGTAGGGATACCGTTTGTCGTCCTTGAAGCGGACGTTGTACCTTGGCCGGTGGTTCTTGATCAGATTCGCCTCGAGGATCAGCGCCTCCAGCTCCGAGTCGGTGACGATGAACTCAAGATCATCCACTTCCGCCATCAAGGCCCGTGTCTTGGGGTGCTCCTGGGCCGATGCATGGAGATACGAGCGCACCCGATTGCGAAGGTCCACCGTCTTGCCGATATAGACGACGGTTTCGTCCACATCCCGCATCAAGTAGACCCCCGGCCTGTGGGGCAGGGACTCAATCTTATTCTGTATCCGCTTCGAAAACTCGATCACGTTCCCTCGTGACTCCCCTCGCGTCGCTCACCTGGGATTGTAGCGCGACGGCGGGGCGGCGGCAACAGAACCGACGTAGATCCCCCGCTAGTTCAGCGCCGCGCCCGCGCTGTGGCAGTCGGAGGCTCGGGTGGAGCCAACCCGGCCAATAGCCGGCTGAGCCGACTGGGGCTAGAGGACCACGTACTCGCCGATCAGGTGGACGCGCATCCCCCGGGGCAGCCCTCGCTCCAGGAGACACGCCACCCGAAAGAAGGGTTCGTTCCACGCCAGGTAGGTCGGATCCCCCACCAATCGAACGGAGATGCGCCTCATGCCAGCCTGCCGGGCCAGTCGCTCGATACGTGCCAGCGAGTTCGCCCGGTAATAGGCCGGAAAGACGTCGGCTTCCCCGCGACCGTAGACTCGACGCACGAGACGCCCCCCCGTCCGCGCCAGAAGCCGATTCAGCAGGAGCAGCGGATGTCGCGCGTTGGGTGTCAGGAACACGAAGTGGCCCCCACCCGTGAGGACCCGGGCCGTCTCC
>SKLM01000021.1 GCA_007123205.1 Thermoflexales bacterium | reverse complement strand
TCTCTGAAGTCCTGGGCGCGATCGTACATCTCGATCTCGTGAGGCCCCTCCATTGCGAAGTCTGGGGCCGCCCTGGCGAGGACCGCGGCGATGGCCTCGGCATCCCTGGCGTCCCGGATGCAGTACAGCGCCCCTGCCTCAGGCGCGTAGTAGCTTCTTATCCAGTAGGCATCTGCCGTGAGCTGAGCCTTGATGCATTGGGCGATCAGGGCACCGGCTTCCAGGGTCGATCCTCTCCCCACCGGGTGAACCGCCAAGAACCTGGCTATTGTTTGACGGCTATCTCGTGACTCATCGAACGGTACTGAGGACAACCAGGCGGGCCAGCCCACTCTAGCGGCAGGCCGACGGGCTAGCCAACGTCGGGCATACGCATCACTCCATGCAGCATGGTCGAAGGACTGACGGAACGGAATCCAGCCGGAACGCGGTGCTGGAGAGGCGGTCAGCTGGGGGTGGGCGTGAGTATCGCAGCGGCAATGAGCCTCGATCAGGTCCCTTTGCTCGACTACGCCTTTCCAGTTGACCGGTCGGCGCCTCTCGGATCAAGGCCTGGGACACGCTCGCGGTGAGGGCGACGCGCGATCGAAGGGTCGGACTCTCAGCGCACACCACCGCTGAGCGCACGATGAGAGCAGACACCGACCTCGGTCCACTATGCGACGGGGCAGTGGGTGGCCTGGACCTGGATCAAGACATCACATCGGGATATTGAGTCCGGCGACAGACCCATATTCACCCTGGCCATTCCTGCGAGGGGCGCGGTGTGTCCCCTTGCGAACGGTTGCGCAAGAGACTGGCTATCGAAGTTGCGATGACGGACAGGACAGGAACCCCCACCGCTCGGACGACAGCATACCACAGGGGTGTCTACAGAACGTCGACAAGACGCCTGGAGGGCAGTCGTGGGGGCGGTGGACGGACAGCGATGTACCCTGCGGGCACGGCGTCAGATGTCCTGGTGGGGCATGGGAGGCGGAGCGCTCTGGTCAGAGGGCGATCGCGGTGATCAACCGGGATCGTCAGTGACGCCGTGCCCGGGCTCATGGTGATGCCGGGGTAGGGTTGTTCTCGACGCACTACGCGAGGGATGACGGGGGATGTCCGAGCTATCGAGAACAGCCCTCCTCTCTACATCCGCAGGCTAGGGCAGGTTACCGACTATCTGTTCGAATTCCTCCCTTGTGAATGCCCTCAGGGTCTTGGTCCGCACCAAACCGGCGGCACCAAGCCCGAGCAGGAAGGTGGCAGCCACTTCGTCACTCGGCGCGTCTGCGATGCCCACGTAGTCGTACTCGCCCATGACGGAGTAGAAGGCGGTCAGTTTTCCTCCCATGGCTTCGAGGTTCTTGACCGCCTGATCGATCCGCCGGGGTGCGTCCTTGACCTCCTCAATCCCTTTTTGCGTGTAGCTCATAAGAGCGACGTAGGTTGGCATGACCCGGCCCTCCTTTCCAACGTGTCATATGATCTTGTCGATTGTCACGGCCCGGGAACTAGCTTCCCTGCCGTACGGTAGATGAGTCTCACACACCGTGCTGTTGTTTCCCCCGTCATCGCTCTTGCCCAAGATAGGGCGCAGCCACTGAAACCCTCTTTTGTTCTGCTTCACCAGCGCAGCCACAAGCTGCTGAACTCCTTCTTCTTCTCCTTGCGAGCCGAACCGTGCGTCCCTCTCACGACTCGTTTACCCGACAGATTGCAGGCTGCATCTGTTCTGCTTCTCAGTCTGCCATAGAACCTAGAACCCGTCGGTGCGATCCTAGAAGCTCCTGGTCGAAGGTGTAGGCCGGCACCGGCCAACCCGTGGGGTAGCCTCCGGTGCCGGGCACCATGGCGGTGCCCGGGTTCGCTGCGCCGCTAATGGAGTCCCTTCTCGATCCTCTTCACCAGGGAGTGGATCACGGTCTCTTCAAGCCAGCCCTTGGCTCCCTGTTGCAGCAAGCCCAGCCGGTCGTACGTCGTCCTCATGCGGTGGATCTTGCCATCGGCCAGTTCGTAGACGCACAAGGCCAGCCACTCGACCGGCTGCCCTTCGTAGGTGCCGGCAAAACGGTGTTCGAGGGCAGCCTTGTGGCCCGCGACGAGGATGCCGACGCCGCTGTACAAGTGGCTAGGTTCAGTCACGATCTGGGATATCCAGGTGGCACAGCGGGCCAAGCAGATCGGCGAGCTACCAGTCCTCTCCCTCCTTCCCCTGCATCAGAAGGCGCTGCCCCCACCAGGTGCAGGGTACCCGGTACCCTAGGGTGCCCGCTCCCCCGAGTGGCGGTACACCGCGCTCTCTCCCTGCTCGGGTGGGACTATACCACATAGGTGTCCACAAACTGTCTACGGAATGGGCGATGATGCCGATGGGGGTGGCGGAATGTGCGCCGTGAAGGGCAACACGGAAAGCGCAGACGGCGAGACGCAGGCCCGGGAGACACCAGGCCGGTGGTGAAGCGTGTTGACGGATCCTCCTGTCTTACCTGCTGTATTCTACGTCTTACGTTTCGCCCAGCGCAGGTAATCCTGGCGCGCGGCTGGATCGGGGATGTGGTCGGCTTTGGCCTGGA
>SKLM01000386.1 GCA_007123205.1 Thermoflexales bacterium | reverse complement strand
GCTATGGCCCGCCAATTGGGTCGCCCGGCAGTAACTCCCGACGATCAACCGGGGTTCATCCTGATCCAGATTGACGGGCTGTCTCACGACCACCTGGTGCAAGCGGTGGCTGCCGGACATATGCCCTACCTGGAGAGTCTACTGGGCAAGGGGGATCTCAAGCTCGCGCCGTGGCGGTGCGGCCTACCCAGCTCAACGCCCGCGGTCCAGGCCGGCATGATGTTCGGAAACCGGTTTGATATCCCGGGTTACCGGTGGTATGAGAAGGATCGAGAGACCGCGATCAGCCCGCGCCGTCTCGATCAGGTGATTACGATGTACGACAGAGTGAGCCGCGGCCGGCTCGGGATCCTGAACGGCGGCTCGTGTTATGTGAGCATGTTTCACGGCGATGCTGATCTGGCCCTCTTCACCCTGAGCACCATCCGCAGCCAGCACTTCTTCGAGGGGATGCGCGGCATGGCGCTCCTGGTGCTCTTTCTTCTGAGTCCACTGCGTCTGCTGCGAGTCCTCTGGCTGGCAAGCGTCAGGTATTTCAGGAGCCTTGGCCTGCGTTTGATCGCCCTGGTAGAGCCTTTCCGTAAGGTTGAACGAGAGCCACGGATACTGAACCCTCTTGACGTGTTCTCTCCTCTGCTGTACGCGGTCGCAGAGGCGCTGTTTACCGAGGTGCAAACCTTCGGGGTTATGCTGGACATCTATCGCTGCGTACCGGCGATATACACTAACTACACCAGTTACGACGAGGTGGCCCACAAGATGGGCCCGGCCAGCGCGGCTGCCCTCCGGGTTCTGCGGGGGATCGACAACCGCATCCACCAGATCGATCGCATGCGCGCCAACTACCGCAGGCGCGAGTACCATCTGTATCTTGTATCGGACCACGGGAACACCGCAGCGGTCCCATTCAGCTGGGAGAACGGCACCACCCTCGGCGAGCACCTGATCACCCTGCTCGGGGAGGAGCTATCGCTTGACGAGCGGCTGGAGTCACACACCGCTATGAACAGGACCGGCCACTACCTTCGGGAGGAATTGCGGGCGCTGGAGGAGACCGGTTCGCCCCGCCTGCGGCTCCTCACAGCCCCCGCGCGCCGCTTTGTGAGGCGGCGCCTGAGACACGACGAAGGCATCGACTATGACCTGGGACGACAGAGAGATGTCGTCGTCTCGGCCTCGGGATCGTTGGCCCACATCTACTTCAACGTCAGCGCTCGGACCCTTGACATCATCGAAGTCGTGCTGCTGTACCCAGGACTGCTGGAGCGATTATGGTCGAGCCCGGGTATTGGGGCGGTCGTGGGGCGTGCAGGAGAGGGCACCGTCGTCCTGGGACGGGACGGGGGCACCCTGCACATCGGAGAAGAGCAAGAGGTGGTGGAGAGACCGAACCCCCTGAGCCGATTTGGGGACGAGGCACATGCTGCGGGGCAGCTCCATCGCCTGGCTCATTTTCCGCACTCCGGGGATCTGATCGTCCTGGGGGAGATTCGGGAGGATGGGAAGGTGGTGACCTTTGAGGAACAGGTCGCGACCCACGGCGGCTTGGGCGGACCACAGGGGCGCCCATTCATCGCCTGGCCCGCGGAATGCCAGCTAACCCCGGAGATCCTAGACGACCCCGAGGATCTCTACGGACACTTTATCCGTCACTATCAGCCGCAACAGGATGGGCAAGATCCAGCAGCCGGGGAGTAGGTTCGGCAAGCCGCCAGGGGCTGACTAGAAGCCGGTCCTCCTCGCTCCGGTCTGTAGGCATCCGGGCCCGTCCTGGGGGAGCACAGGCGCAGTGCCAGGTAGAAGGCCGCGCCCCGACGACATGGTGCACCGCCCCTATTTCGGCACAAGACCGGTGGGCCATCTACCAGCGAGGCGAGAGGCCTCACCTCTGGGATGAGGCCTCGTTCCTCATCTGCCCCGCGGAAGCCGCACGCTGCTTCCGGTCCGGGACGCCGACGTCGCCAACCCAGGTACCATACAGCCTGGCGACTCAGATCCCTTCAAGGCAGGCGGCCCTGAGCGGGCTCGAGTCGGGGGAGCGAGCACCCGTCGGCCCCGCTCCGACAGAAAATCCCCACCAAGGGGTACAGAGGTAGAGTTGGCCTGACGGCGGTCAACCTTGTGCCTTCTACCTGGGCTTCTGCGAAAAGCCGTCGCAGAAGCCCATTCAGTCTTGCTCTCCCCATCGCTTCCCAGCGATGGGCGATATCTTCAACTGCTTCTCTGGCTGCGATTGTGGCCTCCATTCGCGCCGGGCGCAAATCGGCCAAGCCTGCCTGGGCACGGTGTTTCTCCTCCGCAAGGCGCTCGTAGCTGAAGTGTCCTTCCAGGTGCAGCCCCATCGCACGCTCGATGCTCGCCTTAATCCCCACTCCCGGCGCTCCAAATCCTCCCTTTCCTCCGTCGGAATCACCGCCTCGGCGACGCGCTCCTCCCAATCCTCCGGCAAGCATTGGGATACACCCTGAAGCCACTCCACCACCTGGCCCTAATCCTACAACCACACATCGGCTATCAGAGCTTCCTGACCGGCCCAGGAGCGCTCACGGACGGATTGTT
>SKLM01000279.1 GCA_007123205.1 Thermoflexales bacterium | reverse complement strand
TGCTGCCCTTGGGGGGTGCCGGCGAGCTGATGGGCGGCCACAAGGGGTATGGGCTGGCTTTGCTCGTGGATGTTCTGTCCGGCGTCCTCCCCGGCGCCGCCTATGCGGATCGGGTCTACCCGCGGGATGATGAGGGAAACCCCCTGCCCTCGGCTATCGGGCACTTCTTCGGCGCCTGGCGCGTCGATGCGTTCCGGCCAGTGGATGAGTTCAAAGCGGCCATGGACGATCTCCAGCGGCGGCTCAAGGACGCGGCCAAGGCCGAGGGACAGGAGCGGATTTACGTCCACGGTGAGAAGGAATATGAGGCCATGGAGCGGAACTCGCAGGACGGTGTCCCCCTCAGTTCCAAGGTGGCGGCCGCACTGCGGGGCATCGCGGACGAGCTGGGGGTGGCGTACGACCTGGAGTAGGAGCCTCGCCACCCGGGTCGCGAGGGGCAGGCTGCCTCTCAGGGAAGGCAGGCAGGTGTGAGAGGTCTGGAGCCGATCGGCAGAATGCTGGTGACAGTCGGGATGGCCCTGGTGTTGTCGGGGGCTTTGATCTGGCTTCTATCGAGAGCCGGTTTCCTGGGTTGTCTGCCGGGGGACATCCGTATCGAACGTGACGGGATCACCTGTCTGATCCCCGTGGTCAGCTCGATTGTCTTGAGTGTTCTGTTTACCGTTCTGTTGAACATCGTCATCTGGTTGATCAACCGCTGATAGGAGGTCGAGATGTTTGTTCCGGAGCCTGGTCTCGCCACGCTGCTTCCGTTGATCCCTCTGCTCCTGGTGCACCTGACGGGGATCGTGGTCGCGGTAGTGCTGTTGGGTCGTCAAGACAGAAGACGGGAGCCTGCCTTGCTGGCGTTGGCCGGTTTCACGCTGCTCTTCCTGGTCACTTTGGCCAATTTCGCCCGGAGACCACTGATTGTGCAGCTGGCCCGGCAGACCGGCGCCCGCATCGTCCCGTTGAACACAGCCATCAGCTGCTGCTACAGCGTCTTCCAGGTGGCGGGTGGCCTCTGCCTGATCGTCGCCATCTGGCAGGCGGTGACAGGGGCTGAGCCCCCGGAGATGGCAACCGAGCCAAAGGGCGGTATCCTCGAGGAAAGGTAGCCCGAGCTGGTGCGGACGTCGGAGTTCGACTACGAGCTTCCCCCTGAGTTGATCGCGCAGAAACCCATCTCGCCGCGGGATGCGTCCCGGCTGCTGGTCGTGGATCGAGACCGGAGAAGCTTGTCTCATCACCATTTCTATGATCTCCCGGAGTTTCTGAAGCCAGGAGATCTCCTCGTGCACAACCAGACCCGTGTTGTCCGCGCGCGCCTGTTTGCGGTGAAGCCTACGGGCGGCAAGGTAGAGATCCTGCTCCTCCGACAGGAGGAGGGCGGACTGTGGCGGACGCTGGTGGGGGGCCGGGGCGTGCGCCCGGGTATGACGCTCGACCTTCTTGACGGGCCAGGGGGTGATACGACCAAGGCCGTGGCCCGGGTGGTGGAGCGTGGCGAACGGGCCGTCCGCCTGCTGAAGTTCAGCGAGCCGGTGCTCCCGCTGGCCGAGCGCATCGGTGTCACGCCGCTCCCTCCGTACATCCACGAACCCCTCGAGGATGACGAGCGTTATCAGACGGTGTATGGGTCGAAACCCGGTTCGGCAGCCGCGCCCACGGCCGGGCTCCATTTCACGGCCTCTCTCTTGCACAGGTTGCACGAGATGGGGGTTCGTTCAGCGTTCGTCACTCTTCACATTGGACTGGACACTTTCCAGCCTGTACATGAAGAGCAGATTGAGAACCACGAGATGCATACGGAGTACTGCTCTCTCCGCCCGGAGGTGGCCAGACAGGTGAACGAGACAAAACTGAAGGGGAACCGGGTGGTGGCGGTCGGGACGACGGGCGTGCGCGTTCTCGAGACGGCGGCCCGATTGGCCCTCGGGGGCGACCCCGGGGCGGAATCGTGTCCCTGGCGAACGGTGGTCCCTTTCGAGCAGGAGACGGATCTGTTCATCTATCCAGGATACCGGTTCCGGGCGGTCGACGCGTTGATCACCAACTTCCACCTGCCCCGTTCGACCCTGCTCATGCTGGTGGCTGCCTTTGCGGGCAAAGACCTGATCGACAGGGCCTACAGGGAGGCGCTGGAGCTAGAGTACCGCTTCTACAGTTTCGGGGATGCGATGTTGATCCTCTAGTTGGACATCTCTTCGAATCGTGTTATAAATACCCGCGGCCTGTGTGGGGAGCCCAGGTTCATGGAAAAACTCATCAACAAGGAGGCTAAGCATGAAGGTAACGATTGATCGCGAAGAGTGCATCGAGTGCGGCACCTGCTACGCCGATTGTCCTGAGGTCTTCGAGGAGAACCCCGATGACTTCTTGAGTCAGATCACAGAGGAGTACCGGGTGGACGATGACCTGGCGGTTGGCGAGGTACCCGAGGATCTGGAGGATTGCGTGGAGGATGCGGCGTACGGCTGCCCTGTGGAGGTCATCCACGCCGGGGAGTAGCTGAGTCCAGACTCAGCGTTGGAAGAAACAAGACGGTGTCGCGACAGGCCGCCTTTCCGCAAGACTAGTG
>SKLM01000012.1 GCA_007123205.1 Thermoflexales bacterium | reverse complement strand
TCCTGAGCTATGCCCCTTGCCGGGACTACCCGGCCTCGTGGATTCGGAGAGTGTGATTTGGTCTGCGATCGGGAGATCTGCGAGCCCGGCCCGCCACGTTGCTCTTCACCCCCTGGGGCAGCCCGCCATGATCGTCGGAGCCACAGAGAATCGAGGGGAAGCTGGGGCTGGCGAGCGACAGACGGTGAACCCCTCTGCCTGTCGCTCCGGCGAGGCTACAACTCCTCGCGCGGATTCTCCTGGAAGGCCAACGCCAGCGCTCGGTCGGTGACGGACTGGCAGGCTAGAGTCAAGGCAGCGAGGTAGGCTTCCGGGCGGTGGAAAAACGAGGGCGCACCCAGCCGCTTCAGGAGCGCGCTGTCCACCATGGGCGGCTTGATGCTCACCTCGAAGTCTCCCAGACTCTCCCTGGGCGTCCAGAAATCGGCGGTGCACTCCTCCAACGGTTCAGGAGCCCCGGCCGGTGCCGGATGCTCATCAGCCCAGGTAGCCGCTGCACGCTGCTCTCGCAAAGCCTTCATCACCTGCTCCCGGGTACGGCCCCGGAGGGTGAACGTTTGGAAGGGATCGTCATCGAAGGCCTCGGCGAGCAGGTAGAAGACCGCGGCTGTATGCTTGCAGGGGTTCGCCCAATCGGGACACGAGCAGTTCATCTCAACGTCGCCCTTGCCGGGCAACAGGGCAGCGCCGACGGCTCGGAAGACGTCCTCGACTTCGGGCGGCATCTCACCGCCGAGGAGTTGGGCGGTGAAGATAGCCTGGCCGGACAAAGCGTCGAATGCCTGTTCCCACTGGACGTCGCTCAGTGGGTCTATCTCGATCTGCACGTCATAGGGCGTGCGGCGTGAGCCCTGCACCCGGGCGCTCACCAACCCCGGCTGCAGATCGATATTCCTCACCTGCCCCTTCCGGGCGTAGGCGCGACCGCGTTGCATGCGCGCGGAATCACCCAGGGATTCCAATATCGCTAGCCAGCGCTGAGACCACCACCGCTCGCCGAAGCGACCCCGCTTTGTGCGGGCCTTGATGCCGTCCTCCACCGGAATTGGCCGGGACGGTGGGAAGTAGCCCCAGTACCCTCTGTCGGTCATCCCTCCATCGCCTCCGCGCTCAACGTGACCATCTGGCGCAGTTGATCGGTGTTCAACTCCGTCAGCCAGGACTCGCCCGTCCCGATGATGCTCTCCGCCAGTGCCGTCTTGCTCTCGATCAACTCGTCGATGCGCTCCTCCAACGTGCCCAGGCAGATGAACTTGTGGGCCCAGACATCCTTCGTCTGCCCGATGCGAAAAGCGCGATCAGTGGCCTGATTCTCCACTGCCGGGTTCCACCAGCGGTCGAAGTGGAAGACGTGATTGGCCCGCGTCAGGTTGAGGCCCAGGCCACCAGCCCGGAGGGAGAGCAGAAGGATAGGCGGCCCGTGCTCTTCCTCCTGGAAGCGGGCGACCATCCGATCGCGCCGGTCCGCTGGCGTGCCGCCATACAGAAACAGCACCTCACCAAAGCGCTCCTGGAGATACTGCCGCAGCAGTATCCCCATCTCCGTGTACTGGGTGAAGACCAGGGCCCGCTCTCCCACCGACAGGACCTCCTCCAGCATGTCCTGCAGGCGATCGAGTTTTCCGGAGCGGTTCGGCAGCGAGGAACCGTCCTTAAGGAAGTGGGCCGGGTGATTGCAGATCTGCTTCAGCTTGGTCAGCATCGAGAGCACCAGGCCCTTGCGCTGGATGCCTTCGGAGCTCTCGACCTGGCGCATGGCGTCCTCGACGGTGGCCTGATAGAGGGTGGCCTGTTCTGATGTGAGGCTGCAGTAGACCTTGTTCTCGATCTTGTCCGGCAGATCCTGGATGATGGCAGGATCTGCCTTGACGCGCCGCAGGATGAAAGGCTGCACCAACTTGCGCAGGCGCGCGGCGGCGTCTTCATCCCCATATCGCTCAATCGGCCGCGCGAAGCGCTCGCGGAACGCCTGTTGCGAGCCCAGATACCCGGGATTGAGCACTTGCATAATCGACCACAACTCTGAGAGACGATTCTCGACCGGCGTACCGGTGAGGGCGATCCGGTAGCCAGCCTCCAGGCGGCGGATGGCCTGGGTCCGCTTGGCCGCCGGGTTCTTGATGCTCTGCGCTTCGTCGAGGACGATCCCGGACCAGGAGACGGTCCGTAGCATCTCCGCGTCGCGGCGCGCCAGAGCGTAGGTGGTGATGATCACGTGCTGTTGATGGGCTATGTCCGCAAACGTCGCTGCCCTGTCCCGGTCGTTGCCGTGGTGAACGAGCACGTCCAGCGATGGCGCAAAGCGGTGGATCTCCCGCTTCCAGTTGCCCAGGACCGATGTCGGGCATACGACGAGGACCGGCCCATCAGCGCGGTCTTCCTTGAGGTCCTGGAGGAAGAGCGCGATGGCCTGAACCGTCTTCCCCAGGCCCATATCGTCGGCCAGGCAGGCCCCCAATCCCCAGCGCCGCAGGAAGGCCAGCCAACAGAACCCTCGCACCTGGTAGGGTCGCAGTTGACCCTCCAGGTCCTCAGGCTGAGGCAGTTCCCTCAACGGCTCGTT
>SKLM01000384.1 GCA_007123205.1 Thermoflexales bacterium | reverse complement strand
GAGAGCGCATCCGAGCGCGACAGCTCCGACCGCCAACGGAGACTCATAGAGGAGGGTCCAACGCCCGGCCTCCGCAAGGACCCGCGCCAGCCCCAGCCCCCAGATCGATCCGCCCCCCGCGACGACCGCTGCACGGCCCAGCGCGCGGGTCCGGCTCACGTCAAACACAGTGTCAAGGCCCAGTTTCGTCGACCTCGAACACGCCGAAGTAGTGGGCCAGGATGTCCCGAGCGACCGGCACCGCCGTGATCGAGCCTTCTCCGCCGTTGTACAGGAAGGCGACCACCGAGATCTCCGGTTCGTCCATCGGTGCGAACGCGGCGTACCAGGCGTGCTGGGCCTGGTCGAACCCCACACCGCACATGATGTCGTCGCAGAATTGCGCGGTGCCGGTTTTGCCCGCGACACGCACGCCCTCGATTTGCCCGCGGCGGGTCGCGGTCCCGTACGTTACGGCACCTTCCATCCCTTCCCGTATCAGAGCCAGATACTCCTCGCTGACCGGGACCCTGCGCAGAACATCAGGCTCGAAAGGCTCCAATACCCCGCCGTCGGCGTCGGTGACGTGATGAACGATCTGCGGCCGGTAGAGGGTGCCGTTGTTGGCCAGGACATTCACCGCATTCAGCAACTGCAACGGCGTGACTTCCAGGAATCCCTGGCCGATCGACAGGTTGTAGGTATCGCCGGTCGACCAGCTCTCCCGATAGGTGTGCCGCTTCCATTCCGCGCTGGGCACCAGACCGGGGCTCTCCGCCGGCAGCTCCACACCCGTGCGCTCGCCCATACCAAACAGCCGGGCGTACTCGGCGATCCGCCCCACCCCCAGACCGTCGAAGCCCGTCTCCTCAAAACCGCCGCCGACTTTGTAGAAGTAGACATTACACGAATTGGCGATCCCGCCCACAACATTCAGATCGCCGTGGCCCGCTCTATTCCAGCACAAGAAGGTCTGCGCATAGCCCGGATCGTTGGGGTAGTACCGGTTGGGGACGACAATCTGACCGGCACAATTGAGCTGCGTGCTCCCCGTCACCACGCCCTCCTCAAGCGCACCCGCGGCCACCACCACCTTGAAGACGGATCCCGGCGGCACGGCAACTTGGATGGCGTGATTGAACAGCGGGCGATGCACATCGCCCCACTCCGCCAGATCGGCCTGGGAGACACCTCGCACGAAGACATTGTTGTCGTACGTGGGGAGGCTCACCATGGCCAGGATCTCTCCCGTCTGGGGGTTCATCGCGATGGCCGCCCCGCGCGGCGAACCGGCCTCCTCCAGCCCTAGCTTCAGGATCTCCTGCGCAGCCTGTTGCAGCTCCAGGTCAAGGGTCAGATGCACGTTACCACCGGGAGTCGGAGCCGAGCGCTCCTCAACCACGCGGCGTACCCGCCCCAGCACATCCGCCTCGACGATCTGCTCCCCCTTCTGCCCGCGGAGCCGGTCCTCATAGGTTGCCTCCACGCCCGCGCTCCCCACCCGGTCCGTCGCCGGGTCATACCCTTGCGCCCGGTATCTCTCCTCCGCCTCCTCCGGGATCGGCAGCAGATACCCCAGGATCTGGGACATCAGCGGGCCGTGCGGGTACTCGCGCACGGACTCGACCTCCACAGCGACGCCGGGCAAGCTGCCCGTCTCCTGCGCCACGAGCAGGGCCCGCTCCCGCTCGACATTCCGCTTGATCACGATGGGTTGATAGGGTGCCGCGTAGGGGACCTCCTCGACCATCTCCCGCACCCCCCGACCTGGATTATCCTCCCCCTCATGGTTGGCCGAAGTGTATGGTATGTCGAGGAGGACAGCAAGCCGGATAAGTACTTCTGTGGCTCGCTCTTCGTCGCTGGGCAGATACGCCGGAACCACCGTGACCTTGAAACTCGGGACATTGCCCACCAGACGCTCGCCACTCCGATCGTAGATGATCCCCCGCCAAGCCGGGACCGTCAGCACCTTCGTACTCTGCTGTTCCGCTTCGAAGGTGTACTGGTGCCCTTGCACGAACTGGAGGTGGTAGAGCCGGCGAGCGAAGAGACCGAAAACGGCAAGGATGATCAGACCCAGGACGTAGACACGCACCGCTCCGTTCGCCGTAGAGAGCCCCGCGCCCCGGCCCTGTCCGGCCCTCTCCCGCCCAACTCGCGGGACAAGATCCTCCGACTGGATGTTGACTCTCATACAACCACCCCGTCACGGTCTGTCGCCTGCTCCAACCAGCGCATCGGTTGCAGAACAACCGGCGCCAGGACGGCGTTGAGCACAACAGAAGGGACACCCACGCGGGCCAACGAAGACCCCCAACTTACCGCGTGCCCCGTCCAACTGAGGATGAGCAACAAGACCACATGATAGGCCAACGCTCCCAGCGCAGCCAGCACCGTCACTCGTAGGGCAACCGAGCCCACCTCCTCGCCCAATGATTGACCGGCCAGGTAAGCGGCGCTCAACAGAGCCAGCGCCGTCGCCGCCAGCGGCCCACCCGATAGCAGGTCCAGGATCAACCCACCGACAAAGGCCCAGACCAACCCCTCGTCCAGACCCCGAACCACAGCCCAGATCAGCACAACCAAGAGCAGCAAGTTTGGATGAGCCCCCAACAGGTCGATCCGTGACAACACCGTCGTCTGGATCAACGCGACGCCGGTCAGCAATGGAAGTGCCAGATAGAAGTCGATCTCAGACCCCCATTTGCCTCGCGGTGCCACACCCGATGCGCCAAGGACACAACACCCCCGCCTCCACGTTAGTCTGACTCCATTCCGTCCAGAGGGATCTGCTCGAAGCTCGTGATCACCAAGGCCAGCTCAAGGCCCGAAAAATCGACGGCCGGCCGCACGGTGGCCGTCTGGAACGTCTCGTACTCCTTCTGCTGCACCTCTGTGACCTGACCAATGACCAGCCCTTTCGGCATGAACCCCCCGAGGCCGGAGGTCAGAACAATATCCCCGACGGTGATCTCCTCTTCCTGAGAGACATATTCCATCTGCAGCGTCCCGTCCTGCTGCCCCACTACCAGACCGGTTCCTCGCGTCGTCTGCAGCAGAGCCGCCACACTGCTGTCAGGATCCGTGAGGAGCTGTACTCTCGCCGTTCTCGGTCCCACTTCCGTGACCCGTCCTACCAGCGCTGCCCCTCTGCCCACCACAGACATCCCCGCCCGAACGCCCTGTTGAGCTCCCACGTTGATGGCCACGTAGCGCAAGTAGGGATTCGGCTCCAGCCCCACCACCTCTCCACACGGGTAGCTCTCACAGGCAGCGCGGCTGACGACATCAGCGCCCAAGATGGACGACATCGGATACTCGCTCGTGAAGTTGAGCAGGGCCCGTAGCTCCTCAACTTCCGCTTCATACTCGCGCAGGCGAACGCTCTCCACCCTTAGCGCGTTCACCTCTGCCCGAAGCTCCTCCACCTCCAGTCGCAGGTCACGTCTTTCGAAGACGGTCTGAAACAGGCCGCTCGTCCCCCCCGTCACGCTCCAGAACACGCGCTGTAACGGGTCCAGGACGTAATGGGCGGCATTCTCTACGGGAGCCAGAAGGCCAGACTCGTGGGACACCAGAAGAAGGAGGCCGAGAATGAGCAGAACCAAGGGAAGCCACGATCGTTCTCCGTCCCGCCGGATCGAGACTTGTGGGCGCGTGGACTGCCTCATACGGACCTCGCAGGGCGCCTGTGCAGCAAGTCAACACAGAACACGCTATCGTCCCTCTCTCTCCCTGCCATACCATCCTTCGAGAGAACGGCCCTGCCCACCAAGCTAGAGACAGACCGGAGGCCTGGGCTCGAGTATCGGACTGTCGCTAGTTGTCGAAACTAGAACCCGGGAAAAGGACCGGGACGGTGATCGCCGGAGCCGACCAACACCTCTCGGAGGGTCGCGAGCTCTTCCAGCACCTTCCCAGCCCCCCGGGCGACGCACGTCATCGAGTCCTGGGCGACCCAGGTCCGGATGTTCACCTCTTCACTCACGCGCTCCGCCAGTCCACGCAACTGGGAGGTCCCTCCCGCCATACAGATCCCTGTCTCCATCAGATCGGACACCAGCTCCGGAGGCGTCTCATCGAGGGTGTCCCGGACCGTATCCAGGATGATGTCGATGGAACCGCTCAGGGCTTCTCGAATCTCGATGCTGCTGATCTCGATCTCTTCAGGCAATCCGGTCACCAGGTTCCGACCCCGGATTGTCATCGTCATCTCTTCGGGCAGGGGATACGCCGATCCGATGGCCATCTTCGTCCGCTCCGCCATCCAGTCCCCGATATAGAGATTGTACTTCTGACGAACGTACTGGATGACATCCTCATCAAGCTCGTCGCCGGCGACGCGTAGGGAACGACTGACCACAATCCCCCCAAGACAGAACACCCCTACCTCGGTGGTGCCGCCTCCCACGTCCACCACCATAACACCGCGGGCCTCCGTCACGGGCAGACCGGCACCTATGGCGGCAGCCAGAGGCTCCTCGATCAGAAAGACCTCGCGCGCTCCGGCTGAGAGAGCGGCATCGTACACGGCGCGCTTCTCCACCTCAGTCACCCCATTGGGAACGCCAACCACCACCCGGGGTCGGGGAAAGGGGAGCACCAGCTGACTGTGCGCTTTCTTGATGAAGTAGTCCAGCATCGCCTCGGTGACCTCGAACTCCGAGATCACACCATCTCGCATCGGACGTATGGCGATGATGTTCTCGGGGGTACGTCCCACCATCTCCTTCGCTTCCGCGCCGATCGCGAGGACCCTCCTCGTCTTCCGTTCCACCGCGACCCAGGAGGGCTCGTTGATCACAATGCCCTTCCCGCGGACGTAGACCAGAGTATTGGCCGTACCAAGGTCAATACCGATGTCCAGTGAGAAAAGGCCCAAGAAAGCATCGATCGGATTGAACACAGCTGTCTCCCATACACAAGTAACCGCCCCGGCAGGCTTCAGCAAGCAGCTCCGGGGCTACTACTAAGCCAAGAATTATACCACAAATCATGGGCAAGGAAAGCCTTGGACTCTCCATCGTCTGTGTTATAATCTCCAGAGTACCCATGTCACTCCACAGGATCAGATTGGATGTGTTTGAGGGCCCTCTTGACCTGCTCCTTCGGCTCATCGAGCGAGAGGAGCTGGATATCACCACCGTCGCTCTTGCCAGGGTCACCGATCAGTATCTGGACCATCTGACCGCGCTAAAAGAGTGTGACGCCGGAGATCTGACCGAGTTCCTCGTAGTCGCCGCCAAGCTTGTCCTGATCAAGTCAGCCGCTCTACTCCCTGGGCGCTCCGATTCGAGCCCCGACCACGAGGACGAAGAAGCAAGCGGTGATCTGGTCCGTCAGCTCCAGATCTACAGACAGTATAAAGAGGCGGCCAGGCTGCTGCAGGAGAGAGAAACCCGGGGGTGGCGCAGCTACATCCGCCTCGTCCCTCCCAGACGGATCGACCCCCGACCGAATCTCGATCAGGTCACCATCTATGACCTGGTATCCCTGGCTCAGGAGACCTTGAACGTGACGCCGAGAGCCCCCGTCAGCCCTATCGTCTCCCCGGTCAAGGTGACCATTCAGCAGCAGATCGACCAGATCGAGCAACGTCTGTCTCGAGAGCGTTCCATTGTCTTCCGCACACTGCTCTCCCGGGCCACCACCCGCATCGAGGTCATCGTAACGCTGCTGGCGGTCCTGGAGCTGGTCAAACGGGATCGGGTGCGTGTTTACCAACAGACGTTGTTCGGGGAGATCATCATTCAGCGGGCCGCGACGCCCCCGAACGGAGCCGATGCCGCCTGCGCCAGTCCCACAGCGTAGCTCCTACGATCCCCACCCCGTCGAGCACCACATCCACCCAGCTCCCACTCCGTCCGGGGACGAACGTCTGATGATACTCATCGCTCACGGCATAGACCAGAGCCAGGACCACGCTCGCTATCCGCACTCGGGCATCGTCCTCCCAGTGTCCGCGAAACGCCCGCAGGTAGAGCCATGTCAGGACTGCATAGGCCACGACGTGCATCCCCTTCTTCAGTGGAAGATCCCACGGACCGGGAGCCGAGGGCAAGGTAGGCTGGGCCGACACCGCGAAGATCAGTCCCATCCAGATCAGCGGCGGCAGCCAGCGCCCCAGCAGCTCTCTCATCCCCTGACCTCGAACGCTTCCTCCACGACGTCGACTAGCCTCTCCCACGCGAACCGCTGTCGAAGATCATGAGCGGCGGCCTCTCCCAGCCGATCCCCCAGAGCCGGTGCCTTCAGCACCCGAACGACGGCAGCCCCAAACGCAGTGACGTCGCCCGGTTCGACCAGAAGCCCCGTCTCACCATCCCGGATGTACTCTCGATTCTGCCCTACCGCGTCAGCTACCACCGGAACGCCGGCCGCCAACAGATCCCGTAGCTTCACCGCGCACTTCGCCCGGTTGACCAGCGTGTCGTCAAAGGGGTAGATGGCGACAGCCGCCCGGCTGAAATAGGCCGAGAGTGCCTCGCCGGCCACCCACCCCACATAGGTGATACCCCCACTCGAACTGCCGGCGGCAGGGCTCGGGCCAGGTCTGTCAGCGCTGCCGTCAGTGCCGGGGCGCTCTACGCGCAGTCCGGCCTCGTCGGCCAGCCGAAACAGCTCTTCCTCCTCGCCGAACAGCCCCTCGCCCACCACAAGCAAGTGGGCATTGGGAACCCGTTCTCGTACGTACCCGAGAATCTCGATGACCCGAGAGACTGAGAACTCGAAGAAGCGTGTATAGAGGAGAATGCACGGACTGCGATGCTGGCCTGCGTCTGCCTCTCCACTACCGTCCGTTGGGGCTGCCCGCTCCCGGCCAGCAAGATGATCCTCCACCCCGTTGGGCACATAGAAGACGCGATGGGGTGCTAGGCCCATTGACCAGACCAGACTCTCCAGGGTTCGACTGGCGACGGTCACCGCGTCGGCGTGCGTGAGGCCCCAGCGCTCCTGCCAGGCGAAGAAACGGCGCTCCGGCCACGTGTACTCGCCAAGCTGGTTCCAACCCCCGGGACCCTCCCAGTCATCGGTGTCCACCACGAGCCAGGGACGGCGACCCCTGGGCACGCGGGCCAGGAGCCAGTGCGTCAACCCGCTGTAGGCCTTGGGCTTGAAGAGATAGACCACGTCGGGCTGCAGCCCCAGGGCTATGCGAGCTAAGCGGAGGGCCACCATCCCCTGGAAGACACCGGGAACCCGAGGCGGCAGAGAGATGTTCTCGACGCGCACGCCACCCTCCTCCCACCGCTGCCCCGCCTCCTCATGGTTCTGCCACGGTGGCAGCACCATGGTGACCTCGTATCCGCGGGCCGCCAGCACCTTCGCCATCGGCAGCGCCCGTATCCGCATGGTGCTGCGGGGCCGCATCCCGAAGGGTCCGACGATCACCACGTTCACGCTGCTGATCCAGGCATCTTATCGGTCAACCAGGGAAGGGACACCAGCGAGAGCCTCGCTCTTTCGCCCATAACCGCCGCCGCCATCGATGACCAGCTCGGAGATCCCCACACAACCATCGACGCCATTATACCGTGCTCACCTCGAGGGGCAACCAGCCGCTCCTGGAGGCCGCTTGGATTCTCGTCGATTCGGCATATGAAGAAGAAGGGCAGACATCAATCCGGGCAATCCGCGATCCCAGTTAGGTGATGGCACGGCGGTTTGGGATATCGGACGGTGTCCAGCGCCGTCCCGCCCGCACTGGACGAGCTGTGGTAGGGGTTAAGGGATGCCAGGTCTCCCTAAAGACGCAGAAGTGACCCGCTGTGCGCCGGATTTCGGGGCGTTGTGCGCAAACACACATTCGACGAGAATGGTGGTCGGAGGTGACCGCGGAGCGCACCTCAATGGTATCAAGCCAGTCTACATCAGTGCGTGGCACTTACCCAGCTTGCGAAGCTAAGCCGCGTGCGAAGCTAAGCCGCGTGCGAAGCTAAGCCGCGTGCGAAGCTAAGCCGCGTGCGAAGCTAAGCCGCGTGCGAAGCTAAGCCTCGGGCGGAGGCAGACCGCGCTGAGCTAAGCCCCGTGCAGCCGTAACCGCGAACCTCGGCCTGCTCCAGTCGCCCGAAACGACGAGCTTGCTACAAGTAGCGCAGCGACGGGGAGTCCCCCTCCCTAGCCCTGCGACCCCCTTCCCGTGACAATAGCACCTCTCAGGTGGGCACGGCCACCCCAGCCTGGCAGCCAGGGGGCCACCGTTCGGCGGACTACCTTAGATCAGCTGCGGGGACGCGCTCTCGCACCAGCTCCTCGACGGCCTCGGGGCTTTCCGCCCGGAGGGCCTCCCGGGCGACCTCTCGAGCCTCATCCACGGTCAGCTGGCGGATGATCTGCTTCGCCAAAGGGATCGCCGGTGGGTTCATACTGAACTCATCCAGGCCCAGCCCGAGGAGAATGGGAATGGCCAACGGCTCTCCGGCCAGCTCCCCGCAGAGCCCCACCCATATCCCGCCACCGTGGGCGGCCTCGATCGTATCCCGAACCAGCCGGAGGACCGCCGGCTGAAACCCGGTGACCAGGGCCGCCACGTCCGCGTTCGTCCGGTCGGCCGCCATCGTGTACTGACTCAGGTCATTCGTGCCGATGGAGAAGAAGTCCACCGTCTCCGCGAGACGATCCGCCATCACCACGGCGGCCGGGATCTCGATCATAATCCCGATCTCGATGTCACCCGCCACCTCCTGACCCTCGTCCTCGAGCTCCCGTCGGCACTCCTCCAGCAGCTCCCGCGCCGCCTCGACCTCCGACACGCGGCTGACCATGGGAAACATGATCTTCAGATTCCCGTCGATCCCGGCCCGAAGCGCCGCTCTCAGTTGAGGCTTGAGCAGCTCGGGCCGGGCCAGGCACAGGCGGATGGCCCGCACCCCCAGGAAGGGGTTCATCTCCTGCGGCAGATCGAGGTAGGGAAGCTCCTTGTCGCCCCCGATGTCCAGGGTTCGCAGGATGACAGGTAGATCCCCGAACACATCCACGATGGCCTTATACGCCTTGTACTGCTCCTCCTCGTCGGGCAGAGCATCGCGTTCCAGGTAGAGGAACTCGGTGCGCAACAGGCCAACCCCCTCGGCCCCCGCCTCCACCGCTGACTGCGCTCCGGCGACGTTGCCGATGTTCGCCACCACCTCCACCCGCTTCCCATCCCGGGTCATGGCGGGCTCGTCTGCCTTCTCCCGGGCTTTCTCGAGAGTTGATGCGATCCGCTCCTGCCGCTCCTGATACTCCTCCACCGTCTCCTCGTCCGGCCTGACGATCAGGATGCCGGCCGTCCCATCGAGCACCACTGTCTCGCCCTCGGGTATCTCCAGGATCTCCCGCCCGGCGCCGACGACCGCCGGGAGAGCCAGGCTGCGCGCAAGAATCGCTGTGTGGGACGTCTTTCCCCCCTCGGCGGTACAGAAGCCCAGAACCAACGATTTGTCCAGCAGGACCGTGTCCGAGGGTGTCAGGTCGCGAGCCAGGATGACCGACCGGTCCGACAGCTCTGCTGCCGGAGATTGCGGGAGGTCCAGCAACACCCGGACTACCCGCTCCGCCACGTCGCGCACGTCGGCGGCCCGGGCGCCCAGGTATTCGTCCTCCATCGCCTCCAGCATCTGGGCGTACGACTCGGCGGCCTCGTGGATGGCGGCCTCCGCGTTCAGTTCCTCGTCCTCAATGGCGGCTCGGACTTCCTTTAGGAGCTCCGGATCCTTCAGCATCATCAGGTGGGCCTCGAAGATGGATGCCTCCTCTGCGCCGGTCTCCTCCTCCGCCTTGGCCAGGACTTGCCCCAACTGCTCCCGCGCCGTCTCCAGGGCAGCCTCGAACCGCTCCCACTCCGCCGCCGGATTCTCGATCGGGCGGCGTTCCACGTCCACTTCCACCTTGGCGAACTGGAAGGCCGGTCCAATGGCGATGCCCGGGGAGGCGCCGATGCCCTGGACGTCGATCACACCAGTGGATTCGTCCCTGGTCTCAGTCGTCTCCTGTGTCGTCATCATCTTCCCACCTCGAACTCCTTGT
>SKLM01000112.1 GCA_007123205.1 Thermoflexales bacterium | reverse complement strand
GGCTTCCGCACAGGCAAGGCCCCCTACGAGGTGGTCGTACAACGGCTCGGAAAGGAAGTGGTCCGTGAGGAACTCGTGAACATGGTGGCAGAGGATGCCTATCGGGAGGCTCTGGAGCAGGAGGAGATCGTGGCCTATGCTCCAGGTAAGTTGGAGGACGTGGCGTTTGATCCCCTGGTTCTGCAGTTTGTCGTGCCGCTGACGCCCGAGGTGGACCTGGGCGAGTATCGCCAGTACCGCCGTGAGGTGCCGGACGTCGAAGTCACGGATGAGGAGATGGAGCAGGCGCTTCAGGAGATCCGAGAACGGAACGCGGTACTGAACCCCGTCGATCGGCCAGCGCGTGAAGGTGACCTGCTGGTGGGCCATCTCACCGGTGGGACCAGCGAAGGAATCGCCTTCCTTGATGAGGAAGAGGCCCAGCTTCTCCTAGAGACCGATGGAGACGCGTTCATCCCGGGCCTCATTGAGGCCCTCATAGGGCTGGCAGCCGAAGACGAGGAGACCTTCACCCTGATGCTGCCGGAGGACTTCGAGGTCGAGGAGCTGCAGGGTGAAGAAGCGGAATTCCAGGTGAGCGTAGACAGCATCTACGAGCGCGTTCTTCCCGAACTCGACGACGATCTTGCGCGGACCGTGGGCCGGTACGATTCCCTCCGAGAGCTTGAAGAGCAAATCCGCGGTCGGTTGGAGGAGACTAAGTCGGCACAGGCAGAGAGGGAGTACGCCGAGCAGGTGGTGCAGGACATCATAGAGCAGGCCGACGTCGCCTACCCCCCGGAGATGGTCAAGGGAGCGTTGGATGACGCTGTGCAGAACTATGAGGTGCAGGTCGAGCGCCGTGAGCATATGATGCTCCAAGACTACCTGCGCATCCAGGGTAAGACGATGGAGGAGCTTCGGGACGAACTCCGGCCCGAGGTGGAGAAGGGCCTTGAGCGTTCGTTGGTACTGGGTGAGATTGTCGAACAGGAGGGCCTCGAGATCAGCGACGTGGAGCTGGATATTCAGATCGCCGAGTCCAGTGAGGAGTATGGGAAGCGGGCTGATGAGGTGAGAGCGACCCTGAGTTCACCGGAGGGCCAGAGAAGCGTGCGCAACCGGATGCTCGCGAACAAGGCGGTGCAGCGTATGGTCGCTATTGCCAAGGGGGAAGCTCCTGAGGTGCCGGCGGATGCGGGCGAGTCCCACGCTGCCGAAGGCTCACAGGAATCGGAACTGGAGTAAGTGAGGGGAGCACGGGCTTCCGGAGGAGGGTAGACGATGCCGCTAGTTCCTATGGTCGTAGAGACGACGGGGCGCGGCGAACGTGCCTACGATATCTACTCGCGATTGCTGAAGGATCGCATCATCTTCATCGGCACACCGATCAACGATCAAGTAGCAAACCTGGTGGTGGCCCAGATGCTGTACCTCCAAAGCGAGGATGCCGAGAGGGCTATCTCGCTGTACATCAACTCGCCGGGAGGGATCATCTACCATGGGCTGGCCATCTACGACACGATGCGCCACGTGCAAGCACCGGTCCACACGTACGCCGTCGGGGTGACGGCCAGCATGGGCACTGTCTTGCTGGCAGCCGGCGATGCCGGGCACCGGTATGCGCTGCCCCACGCCACCGTACACATGCACCCTGCGGGTGGCAGCGCGCAGGGGTACGCGCCAGATGTAGAGATTCAGTACAAGGAGCTGAAGCGGGTTGAGGAACTGCTCCATCAGCTGCTGTCCAAGCACACGGGTCAGACCGTGGATCAGATTGCTGCCGATTTCGAGCGCGATCGGTTTATGACTGCTGAGGAAGCCGTCGGGTACGGCTTGGTCGACCAAATCCTGGAAAAGTCACCCGAGGAATAGTCGCAGCAGGCAAGCGGCTCCATGCCGGATGTACCGGGGGCTGGCGAACCGGCGGGACGGATAGGATACTACAAGACGGAACTCCCGCCGGAGGGAAGATCCTCTGGTGCGCTAAGTCTCGCCTCTGCCGCCTGTAGTACCCCTTCGATCTGGTCCAGGGCACCGTCCGGGAGAGAAGGCGGCTCATGCGTCTCCAGAATGAAGCGCAAACGATGGGTGATGCGATCCGCAATAGCCTCACTGCCGTCGGCAGCCCACGTCTCCCAAGCTGTCCGATCCATCAGCGTCGGGAGCCACACTTCTTGGCGGCAACGGGCAGCGGTCGCTCTCTCCGCGAGGAAGTGGCCCGCCGGGCTGACCTGATCGATTAGATCGAGCATCAGAGCGTCGTCGCTCACGTCGATCCCCCGCAGTATGCGGCGAGTCATCGAGATGATCTCGTCGTTCAGCACTAACATCTCCAGGGAGCCGATGTCAGCACAATCAAGGAAGCCCACATCGTGAACCAGAGTGGCTCCACTCAAGCCGGACAGAAGCACCTGCACAGCGCTCTCGACAGCGGCCTGCAGGTCCACAGTCTTTGCCTCTGACGCCCCGGCGGTTCCCATGAAGGGGATGCCGAGGTAACGACAGATGTCGGAGAGTCCAGCGCAGTAGAGGCTCATCTCCGGGCCCCCGTAGGAGGGCCGGGCGGTGAGCAAGTCCATGGCTTGTGCCACACCGCCG
>SKLM01000019.1 GCA_007123205.1 Thermoflexales bacterium | reverse complement strand
ACCCGACGCAGACGAGATCGTAGTCGAAATAGTCGAGCTCCCCGGCCTCCTCGACGGTCTTCAGGGTCACCTGCGCCCCACCCGCCTCGAGCCCATCGCGGATCGCGCGGGCCACTTTCTCCGTGTTGCCGCTCTTAGACCAGTAGATGACGGCGGTCTGCATAGCCCTTTCCTCCGATGCTATCGCCCGGCCGATGGGCCCCTCTATAGGGGATCCACGGGGTGTTCGGAAGCGAACACCGAAGGGTATTCTACCGGAACACCATCGCCGAGCAAATCCAGCTTGCCCTGTGCCCGACGCCCCCACCAGAGTCTCCAGCTCCCGGCCCAGCTCCCGGCGGGTGTGTCACCCGCCGCCTGCCCGCAGACCAACCGCCCCGGGCATCCACCTCTTTGCGCCTTTGCGTCTTTGCGAGAGCCCAGCTCCCGGCGGTTGGGCCGGTTTTTTTGGTGTATACTTATCTTATTCGATTCGAGAATGGGGAGTGGGCCGAACCCTGCGGCTACATCGCAATTCGGCCCGCTCTTCCCTTTTGACGAGGAGGTAGTGTCATGAAGACGTACGTTCGTGCTGTATTCACGGTTGCCCTAGCTGGTCTGCTCCTGGTGACGCTTGCCGGGTCCGCCCTCGCCCAGGGCGTGGGCCAACCCCCCAGCCACTTCAGGGCGCCTCTTAGCGGCGCTGAAGAAGTGCCGCCGGTGGAGACCTTGGCTCGAGGGGTGGCGACGTTCAAGTTCGATCGCGACCTGACCGAACTGAGCTACAAGCTCATCGTGGCCAACATCGAGGACGTCATGGTCGCTCACATCCACTTCGGTCCTGCAGGTGAGAACGGCCCCGCCGGGGTCTTCCTGTTCGCCAACGGCCCGGTTACCGTCAACGGCGTGCTGGCGGAGGGTACGATCACGGCCGACGACCTGATAGGAGGGGTCTGGGCCGATCTCGCCGAGCTTGAGAGCGACATGCGCGCCGGGTTGACCTACGTCAACGTCCACACATTGGAAAACCCGCCAGGGGAGATCCGCGGACAGATCCGCTAGAGAGGTCGCATATAAACCCTCATCTGCCGCATCGTTGAGGGAGATCCACAGGGCCGGCTGGCCATCCAGCCGGCCTTTTCCGTCTCGTTCACAGCGCAACGCCCTTCCTCCCCCGCAGGCCAGCGTGCCGACGGCCTCTGCCGGTCCTCACAATCCTTGCGCTCCTTCCCAGCAGGCCACCCTCGCCTCCTTGTCTTTCCGCGTCACCCGTGGTACCCTTCCCAGCGCCTGCCCCCTCGCCCCGGCGGGCGACAGGGCATTCACCCATCTGTCCGTCCATCACCGAGGAGACCGTGATATGGATCAGGAGAAACGCCCCAGAGCGTACATCGCCGGGCCGCTGTTCACCGAGGGCGATCGGTGCTCCCTCGAACGCATCGACGAGCGCTGTGCCGGACTGGGCTGCGCCACCTATCTGCCTCACCGGGACGCGGGGCTCAGCTCGCCCTCCGGCGAGGGCACGCGCTTCTACTTCGAAGCCGACAGAGACGCCCTCATCAATGCGGACGTCGTCGTAGCCGTGCTCAACGGCCCGGACGTCGACGCCGGCACGGCCTGGGAGATCGGGTACGCGTACGCCCGGGGCACCCCCATCGTGGGCATCGTGGACGACACGCGCGTCCCGGAGCCCCACGTCAACATCAACCTGATGATCTACCACTCCGTCGACGTCTGCACCACAGTGGACGAACTGATGGAGAAGCTCGAGGACGTGATCGCCTAGCCCCCAACCTACAACCTCAGGAGGGCTCGGGGTAGGGGGCGTTCCCCAGCTCCAGCTCGCGGCGGGTGTGTCACCCGCGGCCTGACCGCAGGCCAGCCCCCCCCAGCCATCCGCCCGGCAAGGCTAAGCCCGTTCAAACCTTCCAACCCGCCACCGTGCCAACGTTCAACCTTCAACGTTCAACTTTCAACTTTCAACCTGTAACCTGCAACCTTCAACCTTTCTCCGATCTACGCCCCGAGCTCCCCCCTTTCCGCCTGGCCCGACTGTGGTACCGTCCCTACGGGTTGCGGAGGACCATGGGCAGCCACTGCAGGTTGGTCACCAGCACGCCGGTGATGCGGACGTCGACGGGGTAGGCGTTGAACCCCGCCGCGACTACCTCCAGCCGATGGTCCGGTCGCAATACCAGGTAGGGGACAGCAAAGGTGTGCCCATAGGTCGAAGTCTCAGCGCTGCGCAGGTAGAACTGGGACTGGCGGCTGGCGGTGCCGTAGGCGTCGAAGAGGCTGATCTCGGTGACGCCGCTGAGCGCCGCTCCGGCCCGGGGGCTGACCAGCACGTCGGTGACGGCCAGGTAGTAGCCCGGCGGCACCCGCTGGTTCCCCGAGAAGCCCGTGCCGTCAGCCGCGTAGCAGGTGAAGAAGGCTGAGTTTCCGGCCGTGACGCCGGCACCGGGTGTGAAGCAGCGCACGGGTACCCCGGAATTGCCCAGGCTGGCGGCAGCCCTCCCCGATGTGGGACCGCCGAGGCCGACCACCACCAGGGCGAGAACGACGACTAGCGAGACCTTGACGATGGAGCTGCTTTTCATGT
>SKLM01000224.1 GCA_007123205.1 Thermoflexales bacterium | reverse complement strand
GCCGATGGAATCGGCCCAGGGGCTGATTCTGCAGATTCGAAGGCCACGATAGCGCAAGGAGGATGCCATGGACCTCATCAAAGTTGCATCCAATTCTCGCTCGACGGCAGTGGCCGGCGCCATCGCAGGCGTGATGCGAGAACAGGATAACGTGGATGTACAGGCCATCGGTGCCGGGGCGGTCAATCAGGCGGTGAAGGCTGTAGCGATCGCACGCGGATACTTGGAGCTGGACGGGATCGACATCATATGCGTTCCCTCCTTCGTCGAAGTGGACATTGAGGGCTACGAGAGGACCGCGGTTAGACTGCACGTGGCCAGACGGGGCAGTGCGATGGGCCCATCGACGGCGGAAGAGGAGGATCCAGGGTCGGAGCCGGAGACAGGACCGAGTGATCTGAGATACTCGTAGCGTCTGGGCTGGTTTCTGCTTGTGCCGCCAGGGATGCAGCCGAGGCTGGCTGCGGACCGGCGGCACTGCGCTGGTATGGCAGGCCGCGGGCCGGCCGATGATAGCCGAGGAGGTGCCGGGAGGGTAACGAGCTCCGGGGCGGTCATGCGATGGGCTTGATCAGTATAGAGACGGAGAGTCTCAACGGCACGATGAGCTGGACGGGAGGCTCACCTTCTGTAGGTGTGTCCCCGGGGGAGAGAGACGACGGTAGACGCGGTGAGGGTGATGCTGGAGAAACTGGCGCAGATTGAAGAGCGATATGAAGAGCTGACGGGGCTGATGGCCGAGCCGGCGGTGGCACAGGACCATCAGCGTGTGGCGGAGTTGGCGAAAGAGAGATCTGACCTCGAAGATGTGGTGGCGGTATACCGGGAGTTCAAGAGGGTCAGAGACGAACTCGAAGACACCACCGAGCTGTTGGAGGAAGAGGATGTCGGTCCCGAGCTTCGGGAGTTGGCCGAGAGGGAGATTGCAGATCTGGAGCAGAAGCGCGACAAGCTGAGGCAGGAGTTGCGCCGGCTCCTCATTCCCAAGGACCCTCGGGACGTCAAGGATGTGATCGTCGAAATCCGGGCCGGTGCGGGCGGCGACGAGGCCGGTCTGTTTGCGGCGGACCTGTATCGCATGTACGCGCGCTATGCGGAGCGGAAGGGATGGCACACGGAGGTACTGAGCTCTCGCCCGACAGGAATCGGCGGCATCAAGGAGATCGTGTTTGGGACGAAAGGGCGGGGGGCCTACTCGCGTTTCAAGTTTGAGAGCGGCGTGCACCGGGTTCAGCGGGTACCCATCACGGAGTCATCGGGGCGGGTCCACACGTCGACGGCGACGGTGGCTGTCCTCCCCGAGGTGAGCGAAGTGGAGGTGGAGATCAAGGCAACAGATCTCGAGGTTGAGGCGTACATCTCCTCAGGTCCGGGCGGACAGCACATGCAGAAGAACGCCACGGCCATCCGCATGACCCACATTCCGAGTGGCATCACCGTCTCGTGTGAGTCGGAGCGGTCCCAGTCTAAGAACAAGAAGCGCGCGCTGTCGATCCTGCGATCCCGGCTGTACGAGGAGAAGCTCCGGAAGCAACAGGAGAAGCGGGCGGAGGCGCGGCGCACGCAGGTGGGCTCAGGGGACAGGAGCGAGAAGATACGCACGTACAACTTCCCGCAGAACCGGATTACCGATCACCGGATCAACCTGACGGTCTACCAGCTGTCCGATGTGCTGGACGGCAACCTCGGGCCGTTCATCCAGGCGCTGAGGGCCGAGGAGCAGGAGAGGCAGTTGGAAGCGGCGGGCGAGCTTGAGTAGGCGCGCCGTGGTGATGCCCATGGGAGTATCAGGCGTGCGGGCCCGGCGCGCCGACGAGAACGACCGAGGGGCGAGAGGGACAGGGTCCGCTGCTCCCCCGAACGCGGGCCATGCCTTACAGGAGGGGGCCTCGTTCCTTGGCGGCGTGTCGGACGTGCCCCGGGTCGAGGCTGAGGTGCTCCTGACCCACGTGGTTGGCTGGTCGAGAGCGGAGTTGCTGGCGCATCCGGAGCGCTCACTGACGCCGGCTCAGGCCGTTCAGTTCAGCGAGCTGGTCGCGGATCGGGCGGCGGGTTACCCCCTGCCCCACCTCACCGGCGAGGTCGAGTTCTACGGTCTGGACGTGGCGGTCACCCCCGAGGTGTTGATCCCCCGGCCGGAGACGGAGGTGTTGGTGGATCTGGCCCTGGAGCGGCTGGCAGATCGGGGGGAACCGACCACGGTGATCGACGTGGGGACGGGCTGCGGCTGCATCGCCGTCGCACTGGCCAGCCATCTGCCGGAGGGGTTGATATACGCTATCGACATCTCGCCGCCGGCCCTGGCGGTGGCCCGCCAAAACGCGGAGAGGCACGGGCTCGACGGGCGAATCCGGTTCATGGTGGGAGATCTGCTGGATCGTCGGCCCGGCCCGGTCGACTTGATCGTCTCCAACCCCCCGTATGTTACGACGGATGAATGGGCGGAGCTTCCGCCGTCGATCCGAGACCATGAGCCGCGATTGGCGCTGGACGGCGGTGCAGACGGGTTGGAGGTCATCCGCCGGCTACTCCGGCAGTCCCAGGGGCTTCTGGCTCCGGGAGGGGCCCTGTTGATCGAGAT
>SKLM01000153.1 GCA_007123205.1 Thermoflexales bacterium | reverse complement strand
CCGTCTCCGCCGACCGGGCCTCCACCGCCGAGGCCAGATCTCCCGGTGCGCACATCAGGTGGAGCGGCGCCAGATGGCGGAGCAGATAGGCCAGACCGGCCAGCGCCCCCCGCGCCCCCCGCGACCGCTCGGCCTGCTGGTGACACGACGGGCAGAGAGTCATCAGGTTCTCGAGTCTGTTCGCGACCCGATGGAGATCGTTGCTGCCCGGCACGTACCCGAAGGCCCGGAAGGGGGTGATGTGATGCACATCGTGGCCCTTTCCCTCCCGCTCCGGCGCGCCGCAGCGGCGGCAGCGGTGGTTATCCCGGGCGCGAGCCTGATCCCGTTGAGCAACCCAGTCGGGCCCATAGTCGATCTGGGGCAGCAGGATGCCGGCCTGCTCCAGGCTCTCCGTCAGCCCCTCGGACAGGGCCAGCCAGTAGCCAATAGTGCGCATCTGCTGCTCCGGCAGGTCGATGGGGGCCCAGCCCAGCACCTCGTGGCTGTAGCGCTTGATGCGCCGGTAGCCCGTCGCCCTAGTCGTGACCAGCAGCTCACCATACCCGTGGGAGACCCCCGGATCGGCCGCGCTGTCCCCCTGATGGTCAGGGAGATCGGCTGGATCCACCTCAGGGCTCAGCGCCGCGTCGGTGGTGCGGAAGACCTCCAGCACGTCCACGGCCGTGGTGGCGCTGGCCCGCGTGTAGTAGTCGAGCTCGGCCGCTTCGACCATTGCGACACCCTGATCCCAGTCCAGCGACCGGACGACGTAGGTGTCGCCACCGTGGATATAGACCGCCCCCTCGTGGATCAGCATCGGCGCGCTGGGACGGTCCATCTCGCCGATCACCTCCGGGCCGGCCCCCGCATCCGCCCCCCGCTGGATGATCACGCTGTCCGGGGTGCTGGTGCGCAGGGAGAGCTGAGCTGCCGGATAGCCCTCGCCGATCCAGGCGTAGTGGCCGTTGGAACGATGGAGCAGATCGTCGTCCTCGAGAGCGTCGAGGATCTCGTCGACCTCGTCGAATTCGCCGAAGGAGTCGCCCGGCTCGAAGGGTAACTCGAAGGCCGCGCACGCGAGATGGTTGGTCAGGACGGCCAGGTTGTCCGGATCGAGGAGGGCGTGCTCCACCGGTTGGCCGAAGAAGTAGTCGGGATGGGTGATCAGATACTGGTCCAGGGGGAGGGCGCTGGCGATCAGCATAGCGCTGGAGAGCCCGGCCCGGCGCCCGGCCCGGCCTGCCTGCTGCCAGGTGCTGGCCATCGTACCCGGATAGCCGGTCATCACGCAGGCGCTCAGTTGCCCGATGTCCACCCCCAACTCCAGGGCGTTCGTCGCCACCACGCCCCGTATCCTCCCCTCCCGCAGGCCCCGCTCGATGGTGCGCCGCTCGCTCGGGAGGTACCCGCCGCGGTACCCGGCGATAGTCGCCGGATCCCCCCCGCCGGCGGCCACCGCCTCGCGCAGATACCCCAGCAGCACCTCCGTCGTCAGACGGGCCCGGGCGAACACGATGGTCTGCACGTCCGCCTCCAGCAGGCGGGCGGCGATCTCCTGCGCCATCAGCGTCGAGCTGCGGCGAATGCCCAGGTGCCTGTCGACCAGGGGCGGGTTGTAGAGCACCACGTGCTTCTCGCCCCGGGGCGCGCCATCGTCGTCCACCAGAGCCACCGGTGCCTCGATGAGCCGTTCGGCGAGCTCCCGCGGGTTGGCGATGGTGGCCGAGGCGCAGATGAAGCGCGGATCCGAACCGTAGAAGCGGCAGATCCGCTGCATGCGCCGGAGCACGTTCGCGATGTGACTGCCGAAGACCCCGCGGTAGGTATGGATCTCATCCAGCACGACATAGCGCAGGTTACTGAAGAACCGCATCCAGCGCGTGTGGTGCGGCAGGATCCCCACGTGGAGCATATCGGGGTTGGTCACCAGCAGCCGGGCTTCATTCCGGATCATCGACCGCCGGGCCGAGGGCGTATCGCCGTCATAGGCCCGCACCGTCAGCGGACCCCGGAGCTTCGCCGTCTGCTCCCGCAGACCCCCGATGAGGGACTCAAGATTGGCGATCTGATCGTGGGCCAGTGCCTTCGTGGGGAAGAGGTACAGCGCGCAGGCCGCTGGATCGTTGAGGAGCGCGTCCACAACGGGGAGATTGTAGGCCAGAGTCTTGCCCGAGGCGGTAGACGTCGAGAGGACGGCGTGCTCGCCGGCCAGGACTGCCTCCATCGCCTGGGCCTGGTGGACGTAGGGCTCCTCGATTCCCTGGGCCCGGACGGCAGCCACCAGCCGCGGGTCGAGCCGCCGGGGCCAGCGGGCGGTCCGCGGCGGGCGGGCCGGGATGCGCTCCCAGGCGGTCACACAGCGCATAAAGGCAGGGTCCCGACGGAAAGCGTCCAGGACGTGGGCAAGGGGTTCCATACTTGCGAGGGATTATACGCTCAGCGGTCCCGGTGCGCAAGACGCAGGGACGCCGGCCCCACCAATCCGCCCCCCTTCATATGTGCTCCGGGCGGATTCACCAATCCGCCCGCTGCCGCAGGCAGCCCTCCCCCCGGCCACCGTGCTTTCCTGTCCGCGCCTCGACACCACTCCACTTCGCTGCGTGCCT
>SKLM01000135.1 GCA_007123205.1 Thermoflexales bacterium | reverse complement strand
GTCATGTAGCGCTGAGGCGCAATGAGGGCGTGGGTCAGCTTCTGCCAGATCGATTCTACCGTCCATCCCACAAAATCGAACCGCTGGTGAGCCACCTTTCGGTTGATCCTGGCGTCCACACTACTCGAGGCGGGACGGGCGAACGAGAAGGTGAAAAGCAGCGCGACATTCAGAAGCACCAGCTGCCATCGCTGCGCGAGCCGCTCCAGAACCGCCACTAGACGATCGATAGATCTGCTGATCATCTCTGCTCCAACTGCGAGTCTTCCAGGTTCAGCAGCTGATCCGATGCGAACGACGAGGACCGAAGGGAGCAGGAGGCGGCGAGCTCAAGCAAGGGAGGACAGGGCCAGCCGAATACGTTCTTCAACAGTACACTCCTCGTCACGCGGGATCCTCTGTAACGCCGACTGCGCCTCAATCAAGCTGAAGCCCAGCTCCGTCAGGGTAGCAATGACCTCCGCATCGGCATCGGTGAGCAGAGGAGCCGCGCGCCCTTCGGCAGGGATCACCTGATCCCTCAGGTTGAAGATGATCTTGCTCGCTGTCTTCCGCCCGATGCCGGGCACCCGCGTCAACAGCGCCGGTTCCTCGCGAAGGACGGCTTGGCGCAGGGCGTCCGGTGAGAGGGCGCTGAGCAGGGACATAGCGACGGCGGGCCCCACGCCGGATATCTCAAGGAGAAGCTCGAACAGCGCTTTCTTCTCCTTCGTGAGAAACCCGTAGAGGGCCAGCTTGTTCTCCCGCACCTGGAGATGGGTGAAGAGCTCCACGGGCTGTTCCAGACCCTTCACGTGCTCCAGGACATCCGCGGGAACGTGCACATGGAATCCCACGCCGCCAGCTCGAATGACGACGTAGCCCTCACCTGTGTCCCAGACCGGACCGCTGAGCTTGGAGATCATCGATGTTCTACCGTGCTAGCTCGGATAGCTTCTTGAGACGCGCTGAATGGAGGTGACAGATCGCCACCGCCAGCGCGTCAGCCGCATCATCGGGCCGGGGTATCTCGCTCAGGCCGAGCAGCAGCTTCACCATCTCCTGCATCTGGGTCTTGTCGGCGCTGCCGTACCCCGTCACCGCCTGCTTGATGGATAGCGGTGTGTACTCGGCGATGCTCAGCCCGGCGTCTGCCAGGGCCAGTATCGCCACACCCCGCGCCTGGCCGACGTTCATAGCCGTACGGACGTTTCTGCTGAAGAACAGCTCCTCGACGGCAGCCTCATCGGGCTGCCACTCCTCGGCCAACTGCCTGATCTGGCCATGGATGCCCTGAAGACGGGCCGAGAGTGTTTGATCGGGACTGGTTCGGATGACGCCGCTAACCAGCGCTCGCAGCTCTTGACCGGATGCTTCGACGATGCCGTAGCCGGTGGTAGCGGTTCCCGGGTCGATTCCCAACACTCGTCTGACGTCCGCTCCGTGGGAGTGGCGTATGATGTCAGGACTCCCCTTCGTACAGGGCGATCACTTCGTCCGTGATGTCGAGGTTAGAGTGGACCTCCTGCACGTCGTCCAGATCCTCAAGGGTCTCGATGGCGCGCATGACACGGAGGGTCTCCCTCGGATCGAGTCTCATGGTCCCCTTGGGCACCATGGTCAGGCGGGTGGCCTCCAGCGAGAGCCCCGCGACATCGAGGGCATCCCGTACGGCTGCGAAACGGCCGGGCTCCACGTAGATCTCGATCAGATCATCCCCGAACTCGATGTCCTCGGCTCCTGCCTCGACGACTAGCTCGAACAACTCTTCCTCGTCGACGCCGTCACGGTTGATCGCGACATACCCCTTGCGATCAAACTGCCAACGGACGGCGCCGGCCTCGGCGAGGCTACCGCCATTCTCGGCGAAGGCGTTGCGGAGGTCGGAGGCAGTGCGGTTGCGGTTGTCGGTCACGGCGTGGACCAGGAGAGCGATTCCGTTCGACGCGTATCCTTCATAGACGATCTCCTCGAGATCGGTGCCCTCGAGCTCACCGGTGCCGCGCTTGATGGCACGGTCGATGTTCTCCTTGGGCATGTTGGCGTCCTTGGCCCTGTCAACAGCCAGGCGCAACTGGAGGTTGAAGTCCGGATCGCCACCACCTTCCCGTGCCGCCACCATGATCTCGCGGACGAGTTTGGTGAAGACCTTGCCGCGCCGCCGGTCCTCCCTCTTCTTCTGGTGTTTGATGTTGGCCCAATGGCTATGCCCGGCCATGACACCCACCTCCTAGCTAATTACCTCTCGGGGATCCGATAAGCTGCTATCATTGTAGCCGATAAGGGTGAGATCTGCAATCGGACGGTGCCTGGTTCGTAGTGAGGCACGCAGGCGTAGCCGGAGTGGGGTCAGGACGCTACTCCGCTGGCGCTGCGTAGCTAACTACGAACGGGGTGGATTGGATTGCTGAGACTGCCCTGTTCGTAGTGAGGCACGCAGGCGCAGCCGGAGTGCCGTGTCGGGACGCTACTCCGCTGGCGCTGCGTAGCTAACTACGAACGGGGTGGATTGGATTGCTGAGAGTGCCCTGTTCGTAGTGAGGCACGCAGGCGCAGCCGGAGTGCCGTCGGTACGCTACTCCGCTGACGCTGCGTAGCTAACTACGAACGG
>SKLM01000096.1 GCA_007123205.1 Thermoflexales bacterium | reverse complement strand
GACCCATGGCTTCGACAGCCGCAACTCTCTGTCTGACGCTCCTCCTTCTGGGGGGGCTGGTCGGCTGCGGGGCCCCGGAGCGTGCCGGGCCATCCGGGGATCGTGCAGCCCGTGTGGCATCCGATGGCACGATCGTCCTGGCCACCACCACGAGCACCGACGACTCGGGATTGCTCACCTTTCTCCTGCCTTTCTTCGAGAAAGAATGGGGCGCGCGGGTGGCTGTCATCGCGGTGGGCACCGGACAAGCTCTGCAGATAGGCAGGGACGGCGATGCCGACGTCCTGGTGGTCCACGCCCGCGATCTGGAGGACCTGTTCATGGACGAGGGCCACGGCGTGCGACGAGAGGATCTGATGGTCAACGACTTCATCATCGTCGGCCCCGGGCAGGATCCGGCTGGCATCAGAGGCATAGGACAGGCCGGGGCTTCTTTCGCCAGGATCGCCAGTGCAGAGGCGACATTCATCTCCCGGGGCGATGACTCGGGCACCCACGCAAAGGAGAGGGCAATCTGGTCGACGGCGCAGGTTGATCCGGCGGGTGCCTGGTACGTCTCGGCTGGACAGGGGATGGGTGACGTGTTGACGATGGCCGAGGAGGAAGGGGCTTACACCCTCACCGATAGGGCCACTTACCTCACCCGCACGCGACAGGGGACCGAGCTGGTGATCCTGATGGAGGGCGACCCTTGCTTGGTCAACACCTACGGGGTCATCGCCGTCGATCCGACCAAGAGCCCCCAGATCAAGGCCGAGCTGGCCGATCGGTTGATCGACTGGCTCATCTCCGTGCCCGCTCAGGAGAAGATCGGCCAGTTCGGCCTTGAGGAGTTCGGCACGCCGCTGTTCAACCCAGCCTCCGAACCATGGCACAATGCGAACTGAAGGCCCATCGGGTACTCCCTTGGGACGACCGGCAGCGGACCCGCAGGGCTTGCCCCTTCGCCGCTACCTCGTATACTACGGCGCGTGTGGTGTTGGGACCAGCATCGCGTGTGGGCTGAGCCCGCGCAGTTGCTCGTCCCTCGCCAACGGGGATGATTGCGAGTCAGGAGATCATGATGAAACTTCTACGAGACGATACAGGGCGGCTGCATATCGACACGCCTTTGATGGCCGAATCACTCATGGACAAGCGCCTATTGGAGGCCACTGCAACGGAGAGTACGTTCCGGGCGCTGCCTAACCTTAACGTGATCAAGCTGGGAGGGCAGAGCATTATTGACCGGGGCCGGCAGGCCGTGCTCCCGCTGCTGGAGGAGATCGTAGCGGCCCGCGCCGAGCACGACCTGCTGGTCACAACCGGAGGCGGGACTCGCAGTCGCCATGTCTACGCCATCGCGCTGGATCTCGATATGCCCACCGGGGTCCTGGCCAAGCTCGGATCGAGCATCAGTGAGCAGAACGCGTTGATGCTCTCCATATTGCTGGCTCCGCACGGTGGCATTAAGATCGGCCACGATGACCTCGTCAAGCTGCCGGCCTACATGGCCCTCGGCTCGATCCCGGTGATGCACGCCATGCCTCCTTACGGATTGTGGGAGCAACCCCCTGATCGGGGACGCATCCCACCCCATCGTACGGACAGCGGCGTATTCCTCACCGCCGAGGTGGTCGGTGCCAGACGCTGCATTCTGGTGAAGGACGAAAAGGGTCTGTTCACGGGCGACCCCAAAAAGGACCCCGACACCGACTTCATCGACGAGATTGAGGTGACGGAGCTGCTGTCCCTGGATCTGGATGACCTTCCCGTCGAGCGGGCGATGCTCCGGGCACTGATGACTGCCCGCAGTGTCCGCGAGGTGTTCGTCATCAACGGACTGGAGCCCGACAACCTCACCCGTGCCTTGGCAGGAGAGAATCCCGGGACCCGGATCTACCGGGCCAGCTAGGGGAAGATCAGTGGGCAGACCATCTCAGAACCAGCTGCTCTTCATCGGGCTGGATGATACGGACACTCTGGAGACCCGCGGCACTGGCCATCTGGCCCGCGAAGTCGCGGGGAAGCTCGCTGCGGACTACGCAGTCGAGGGGGTGACGCGGCATCAGCTGCTCGTCGACCCCCGGGTGCCCTGCACAGCGAAGAACAGCAGCGCGGCCGTGATCCTGCAGACCAACGGCCATCTCGATCTGAACGGGCTCATGGCCCGCGTCCGGGCCCTGGTGCGAGAGGGTCACAGCCCGGGCAGCGACCCGGGCCTCTGCATCGCGCGCCCCGTGCCCGCTGCGGTCAGTAGCTTTGGCCGTCGTGTGCAGCAGCACGTCGTGTGCCAGGAGGAAGCTCGCTCTCTCGCGGCTGCTCACGGCCTGCTCCTGATGGGATTGGGCGGGACCGGGCGCGGCGTCATTGGCGCGCTGGCAGCCGTAGGATTGGCGGCAGCCGGCGATGATGGTCGCTACGTGCTGGTGGGTGGGTCTCGAGATCTTGCCGGGCTCCGGCCGATCTCTGACGTCCTCGACGCTGGCGTGGCGACGGTCTGCACGCTAGATGGTCTGGAGCTGACTGAGGGACTGGTTCTCACCGACAAGCTCCGTCCAGCTCGGCGCCGGGGCCGTCCAATCGCCGTTGTTCAGTGGACCTCGGGCTATTG
>SKLM01000403.1 GCA_007123205.1 Thermoflexales bacterium | reverse complement strand
CCTGTGGTGCTGGCCGGTGGACCACTCCGCCTTCTCGCGGCCCACGAGCGTTGATTGGTCGTTCCGTGCCAATGCTAAGGCCAGAACAGTGTGTGAGTCTGTGACTGCTGCAGCTTGGTCCATTCCTCAGGACGAAGGGTCAGCTAGCGGGACCAGAGCGCAGAACGTGGTGCGAACGCAGCCAATTCTACTACGCGGCCAACCCCTTGTCAAAGCTCAGGCCTGACCTTCTAAGTCCCACACCCATGCGCCGAGCCTCGCCACAACGGCGAACACCGAGGGCCCCGTGACGTCCTTGCGCGATAGCCACTACGGTCCCGCTCGCAGGATAACCACGTGGTCGCTAGTCGGGGTGCCCTCTGAATCCACAACCGGCCATCGTTCTCCCGTCTTCGGATCGTATAGGCCGAGCTTGACCCGGGACGACGGCGCGACGACCTCCTCCCCGATGCCAAAGCGGTGGATCTGGATGAACCGATCGCCCGATCTCAACGTAAGGGGGTCAACCCAGAAACCGTCGTCAGCCACGACCGCCTCCCCTTGGCCTTGGGTTTCGCCATCCGCTGGATCGGAGGCCTCGAGATGGGCGAACGCAGCCAATCGCGGGCCGGCATAGGTTCCGGGAGGGGGCGGGTTGGCGATCGGGGGCATGGGGGGCAGATCAAGCCGGCCCGCCACCACCCACAAGGTGAGCAGGACCATCTCCGACCCCACAGAACCATTCGAGGCGAGCCAGCACCCTCCGGTCAACTCCAGACCGTTGCCGAAGCGGTGGGGTCCGTGCTCCACCGCCGCATCTCCGCCGCCCAGGCGGCAAAGGTCGCCCAGGACCGCGGGCCCAGAGCCAACGGGAGACAATTCGTGCCGTTTCAGATAACGGAGCAGGCTCTCAGAAGAGACGTGATGGTGATCCAGGGCCTCCTCAATCTCGGGCGCTGGATCGGGCCACAGTGTCAATATCGCGGTAGTGAGGTCATCATCGGCTGTCCATACCAGGGCCCGTCTCGGATCAAACAGCCGAATGGCAACATCCTCCCGCCGGGTATCCACGGTCAGGGCGAGACGATCCCAGGGGCCCATCAACGGGCTGCCGACGGCCACGTCCTCCAGCGCCGGGCGAGAATCCAGATAGCCGGCGATCTCCCGGTAGTCGGCCCTGTAAAGGATGCGTACCATCTCCTCCGCCGGCCAGGTGCGGAAATATCCCTCGATGTCGCGGACGCCGTTGGTGACCACGAAGGCGAGCACCAAGGCCCACGACCCCAGCACCGCAAGCCACCTCCTACGGACCGGCGACGTATGGGAGCGAAGACCGTGGCCGATCTCGGTCAGGGCCAGGGCAGGGAGGATGAAAGCCACCGGCTGAGCCACGATGGTATGACCCAGGCTGGCCGGGGGGACGCTGATAAACGCCGGGGACAGCCCCAGTCCCAGCCAGGGAAGGAGGAAGAAGTAGCGCGGTTCCCGCCACCGATAGAGACAGAGAAGCACGCCGCCCCACAGGAGCATACCGCCCAGCAGGTTGAACACCGGCCGCCCGGGGATGTTGTACAACCACTCCGGGTCCCCGCTGGCGTGGAACATCCCCAGCGTCTTCACCGTAGACCGTATCACGGGCCCCGGATCCCCCGCCCCCAGCGCCCGCAGGGGCTCGGCAAGCTCCGCCACGCGAGCGTCGGCACCAATCCCTTCGATGGCAAGAGCAGTCCGGCTGCGAGCGATGACCACGGCCATTGGGGCCACCAGTACAGCGGTCATCAGCAGAGCCACTCCGATACCCATCCACCGGTTCTGGAACCAATGGCGGTGGAACAACGCCAGGTAGCCAGCGAACACGATGATCAGCACCGGCAACAGGCGGGAGGCAGTATAGGTGTAGATGCTAGTCGCCAACAGCAGCCCTACCAGACCCCACCCCCAGGGTGTCGGCCCCTCAGCGTCCATCTGCCGCCAGAAGGCATAGGAGGTAGCGAGAACAAACGGCGGCAGGCTGATATGGCGGATGCCGGTCCGACTATACATCAACGACCAGAAGGAGACCGCCAGCGTCAGAGATGCGACGATGGCCGTTGTAGGATCGCGAGGAAAGAGACGCCGGACCAGGCTGTAGGTCAGAGCGATGGACAGGGTGCCGAACATCACCGATAGGATGTGGCCGCTCAGCACGTTGAAGCCGAAGAGAGCGTGCACCCCCGCATGGAGATGGTGATACAGCGGCTCGTGGCCCGAGGCTCCCAGGTAGTACAGAGGGAACTGGCCCTCCAGCACCTTGCTGGACAGGGTATGGACGTTGATCAACTCGTCGTCCCGCCACCCGGGCGGGACCTCCTCGAGTGCCACCAGGCGCAGGCCCCAGGCGATCAAGAGCACGGCGATGATCAGCGTCCAACGCACAACCCTGGAGTTGGTCACTCTCCCACCACCTTGACGGGACGAAGCAGTATCCGGTCACCGACGACGACATCCTCCATCGAGATAGGGAGCCGTCTCGAATCCTCGCGCTGGTAGAGTCCCACCGCCAGCGGGTATACGCCAGGCCGGACCTCCGCATCTGTCGGAAAGCGGTGCAGTTGCACGAAGGCATCTCCGGGCTCCCAGTGCCAGGACGGCACGTCCAGCCGATCTAGCTGGCCGATGATCTGCCCATCAGAGCCCAACAGATGGACGAAAGCCACCACCTCTGGGACGACACTCTCGTGGACCCGCCACACGGTCAACAGCTCGATCTCTCGACCACGCTCGATGGTGGGTGTCCGGAGGTCGTAGCCCAATAGGCTCACGATCCCGTCGAGGGTGACGGGCAGCCCGAGTGGTTGGTACACGGCTGTGGGATCCTCCCTCGGAAAGGTGTTCACCGTGCTCCAGCCAACAGGATTGTCCCTCACGGCCTGCAGCACCTCTGCCAGCGCGCTCCCACCGTCAAAACGGTAGACATCGAAACCGGTGACGAGATCATCGTCGCGGAAACCCTCTGAGTGGACCAGCGACCCGTGGGATATCATCAGAGGCTCCAGTGCCGGGGCGAGCTGCGCAATGGAAGGGATAATGACCCGTCCCTCCCCTGAGCTCGGGAAGGTGAGTGCATACCGACCGTCGAACCATCGCAACGAAAGGTCATCACGGCGCAACGACATCTCCATCGTGTATGGATCGTGAAAGCGGCCCGGGTAGATCGAGGAGAGGCTCACAGTCCCCCCTTGGGGCGACCCGTCGAGGTAACGAGCCTGCTCCACCAGGGCGTGGTGATAGGCAACTCGGACGTCCCGGTGCTGCGCCCACACGTTGAAATACGCATCCACGGTACCCACACCCGTTAGGATGAACAGCACTGCCAGCCCACCCGTGGTAGCGACTCGCCCCCAATGCCCAACTCGCCGCATCAGGAAACGGACCGCCGTGGTCAGTCCCACGCAAGCCGTCATGAAGACCGCTGGCTGGGCTGTGATCGAACGCAGGGCGGTGGCATCGGGCCCCGTGACCAGCGCTGGGCTGACACCCACCACCAGCCAGAGCAACAGGAAGGCATGCCGGGGGTCCCAGAAATGGAACAAGCAGACCAGTAGACCCGCATAGAACAGAGCTCCGCCGGGAGGATCGAGCAGCGGCCGACCGGGGATGTTGTACAACCACAGCGGGTCACCGCGAAGGGTGAACATCGGCAGCGACCGGGCCACCGGATCCCGGAGAGCCCCGAAGTCGCCCCGCAGAGCGTCCTCCAGAGGCATGCTGAGCTGCTCGACCCGTTGTTCCACCTCCGGATTCGCAATCAGGTGATGCACCAACGGCGTAGCAACCAGCGCCGCGATCAACAGGAGAACAGGAATCCCAATCCAGTGCTGGCGAAGGGGTTCTGCTCCCACTCCCGAACCGTGAGGCGGGTTCGATGTCACCGTTCCCGCCGTCCGCCGAACGACCAGGTGACGCAGCGATAGGTACCCCAGGAACAGAAGGTAGACCGCCGGCATGGCCCGGCTGGCCATATAGGTGTAGATCGAGGCGCCCAGGAAGACACCCGAAAGACCCCACCACAGCCAGCGGCGACTCCCTGCTTTCAGCGGCCCAGTACCCAGCCAGTCCGATCCCAGCGCGAAACTGTAAGCCGACGCGGTAAAGAGGGCCGTCGACGTGATAGCTCGCAGCCCCACTCGGCTCGTCATGACACACCAGAACGAGACCGCCATCCAGCCCACGGTGAGGAGAGCGGTCAGTGAACCGAAGAGATGCCGCGCGAAAGCATAACTCAGCAAGAGGACGCTCACGCCCCATACTACCGTCGTCAAGCGCAGTGCTGTCTCGGTGGGGCCGAGGACGGCCATAACCAGAGCCACCGAGTACTGGTATAAGGGCTCGCGGCCGTAGCCCACGCGGAAGTAGATGGGCCGAACGCCCTGCAGAACAGCCGCCCCGTCGTAGCCGTTGCCTGCCTCATCGTGGGTCAAGCCGGGCGGCACAGTGCTTAGCTGCCAAGTTCGCAGAGTTATGCCCACAGCGAGGACGGCGACAAGGATAGCCAGTTCTGCCCAGCGAACGGACTCCCGAAACCGGACCATGAGCCTCCGCGTTGCTGATGAACAAGTGAGGAGGACAGCTTCTGATCCGCAAGCCGAACCCCCAGCCAATGACAAAGATCATACCGCGACGCCCAGGCGTTGACAAGTGGGATGAAGCGGCAATCCGTGCTATAATCCACTCTATGATCAAAGGACTTGTGGAGACTTTGCGACCTGGGCGGCCAGGTTGGCCCGCCCTGCTGTTGGCCGCGTTCATATTGGTCGGCTGCGCCAGCCTTGCACCGACCCCGCCCCCTGCCCCAGCTACAGCCACACCCCAGCAGCTGACACCGACACCCAGCCCGACACCGACGCCAGAGCCGACACCGTTGATCACCACCCTGGAGATCTGGCTGCCACAGGAGCTCGATCCGTACGGAGAGAACGTCGGAGCGGAGATCCTTGCCGGTCAGCTCTCTGAGTTCAACCGTACCCACACCAACATTCGGGTGCAGGTAGTCGTCAAGAAAGCGCACGGAAGGGGAGGATTGGTCGATTTCATGCGGACCGCACGGGATGCGGCCCCCTCCGTGCTTCCCGACTTGGTCATCCTCGATGCCTCCGATCTTGAGACCGTGAGGAGGGCAGGCCTGGTCCAGCCCCTGGACGAGCTCTTACCGTCCTCTGTCATAGAGGCTCAGTTCCCCTTTGCCTCGGCTATGAGCAAGGCGGAAGGCCGAACGGTCGGAACACTACTGGGGGTCGACATGCAGCACCTGGCCTACCGGCCGGCACTGTTCGAGACCACCCCCGTGACCTGGACGGAGGTTCTCTCTCCCGAGGTTCCGTTCTTGTTTCCAGGCGGCGGGATCGATGCCCAGATCAACGACGCGACGTTGATCCAGTACTTGGGTGCCGGGGGACGGCTGGTGGACGAGGAGGGAAACCCGTCTCTCGATGGGGATGTGATGATCGACGTCTTCACCTTCTACACCCAGTGTGTGACCCACACGGTGATTGCTCCGTTGGAGGTGCTCGGTCTGACTCACGTGGATCAAGCCTGGGAGCGATTCAAGGCAGGGGAGGGCGGAATGACGGCGGTCCGCGCCAACCGCTACTGGGTAGAAGCGGACGAGACAATGGCGGCGGCACCCATCCCAACTAAGGATGGGCAGCCGATCAGCATCGCCCGTGGCTGGGCACTGGCTATGGTCACCGAGATCCCTGAACGCCAGGAGCCGGCGCTGCTCCTGATCGATTGGCTGACGGACCCTGAACACAACGCCCTGTGGACTCAGACAGCCGGCTACTTGCCCGCCACGCGCGCCGTCTTGCAGCTGTGGCCCGTGCCGGAGGAGGACCGCTCATGGTTGTACGCCCTGCTGGAGGGCGCCGTGCCCCCGCCGGGACCGGCGCTCAAGGAGGTGATAGGAGCTCCTATGCAGCGTGCGTTGGAGTCTCTGTTGATGGGAGAGCAGACACCAGAGGAGGCAGCCGCGAGCGCCATTGAGAGGCTGCGCCGCTAGCCACCCGATGCGGCCGTCGTCCCGCGGCGCCCTGCGAGGCCCAATCCCGAGGCCGACCTGGCGGTATCGCTACAGCGAATAGAGCACGAGAGCTCACTCAGGAGAACCCCTTGGAGGTCTATGCCTCAGCTTGACTTGCGCACCGCCGCCACTCGGCTGCAGGAAGCGGCCCTGCACGCCGTAGACCCGGCCGTCGCCATATGCCGTCACGTCCGTCGCGAGGACAGCGATCTTGTGGTCGCCCAGCGGCGCTATGCGCTGGGTGACTACAGGCGTATCTTCGTCATCGGGGGCGGCAAGGCCGCCGTCCCGATGGCCAGCGCTGTGGTGCAACTCGTTGGCGAGCGGCTGAGCCAGGGCGTTCTGGTGACCAAGTACGGCCACACCCTGGGCGCTGAGGCCCCATCCTCCTCACCCCGTCACCCCTTGTCCAGGATCCGCTTCGTCGAGGCTGGTCATCCTGTGCCGGATCAGAACTCCGTTGAGGCTGCTCAGGCTGTGGCGGATCTGGCGATGCAGGCAACCTCGCGAGATCTGGTCATCTGCCTGATCTCAGGCGGGGGCTCAGCGCTGTTGACCCTGCCCGTGCCCGGGCTGACGCTCGAGGATCTTCAGGAGCTCACCGATGGTCTGCTCCGCTCGGGAGCCACCATCAACGAGCTCAACACTGTCAGGAAGCACTGCTCGCGACTCAAGGGCGGCAACCTTGCGCGATTGGCAGCACCAGCCGACGTCGTCACCCTGATCCTTTCCGACGTGGTGGGTGATCCGCTTGACGTCATTGCGTCGGGTCCCACCGTGCCCGACCCCACGACGGTGAGCGACGCGCGCCGTGTTCTTCAGCGCTATGACATCGCCGGAACCGGAGATCCACTCTCCTTTCTGCAGGAGACGCCGAAACCTGGAGATGCCGCCTTTGAACGCGTACACCACGTGATCGTGGGCTCCAATCGTCAGGGGGCCATGGCAGCCGTGAGCGAGGCCCGTCGCCTCGGCTTTGAGTCTCTGCTGCTGAGCACGTACATCGAGGGGGAGGCCCGTGAGGTGGCGAAGGTGGCAGCCGGGCTCGCCAAGGGAGTGCAAGTGAACGGTGATCCCGTCTCACCACCAGCCTGTCTCGTCTGGGGCGGCGAGACCACGGTGACGGTTCGCGGCGACGGAAAGGGGGGGCGCAATCAGGAGCTTGCCCTCGCCGCCGCTCTGGCCCTGGACGGTTGCCCGCACGTGCTCCTGATGGCCCTCGCCACCGATGGCACCGATGGTCCGACCGATGCCGCTGGCGCAGTCGCCACCGGCGATACCATTCGACGCGCCGGGGAGCTGGGTCTGGACCCTTGGGCCGCCCTGGACGCCAACGACAGTTACCACTTCTTCGAAGCGCTGGACGACGGCCGCCAGGGCGGCTTGATCCAGACCGGCGCGACGGGGACTAATGTCAACGACCTGCTGTTCCTGCTGGTAGATGAACCCTGAGAACTGGCGTGTTTCAGCCCTCGCTCTGCGACCCGCTACGGCGCCTCATACTGATCGTAGGTCACCTCCTTGTCGTCCTCACTCTTCATCTCCACGAGCCTTCCCGTGACGGTGAAGATCACCCGCTCGCAGATGTTGACAACGCGGTCGGCGGCGCGCTCCAGGTTGTGACTGACCCACAGAAGGTAGGTGGCCTGGTCGATGGTGCGGGGATCGGAGATGATGTAAGTAAGGAGCTCCCGGTATACCTGGTTGTAGAGCCCGTCGACTTCGTCGTCCTCTGCCGGAATCGATCTGGCCAGCTCTACATCCCGTTCCGCGAAAGCCTGCAGCGCGCGGTTCAGCATACTCCGGGTCTTCTCTGCCATCCGAGGCACGTCAATCAGGGGTTTCAACAACGGCTCGTCACCCATCATCAGGTTGATCTTGGCAATCCCCTTGGCGTAATCGCCGATACGCTCGAGTTCGGAGGCCAGACTCAGCACAGCAGCGATGATCCGCAGGTCGCCGGCCATGGGCTGCTGCGTAGCGATCAACGTGAGAGCTTTGGCCTCCAGGGCATATCGCATCTCGTTCATATCGCGATCCTCCTTGATCAGCCGGCGCGCCTCATCTCGGTCCCGCCGTTTGAGGCTCTCCACCGAGTCCGTGATCGCCTGCTCGACCATGCTCCCCAACGTCAACAACTCGTCCTGCAGTTCCTGCAATTCCCGCTCAAAGCTCTTCCGGGGCATAGATCTCCTCCGCTCTCTGACACCTACTCTAACCGAACACCCAGCCTTCGCCCCCCTGCGCCCCCAGGCAGTCTCACCTTGCCCATCTCGCCCGGGCGCAGGCTGATTTCCAGTTCACCGGCTGCGCGAGGACGGGTTCGACATCGCTGGCGATCACTCAAGGACTTATTGTACCACAGGGTGCACCCCGCAGACAATCCCATCCTACCGCTTCACAAGTCGCAGGTTGAACGTTGAACGTTGAACTTGCAACCTGCTAACACTCCTCGAACCTGTAACGTGCAAACTGCAACGTGCAACGGGCCCGTCTATCTGGGAACACAGTTTCTCACACACCGAAAGGCCACGGTACCGCTGCTGTTGCCGTTCCCGGCTTCCTGTCCCGCTCCCTCGCACCTTTCCTCCGATAGGCCGCGCCATCCTTGACAGCTACTATGGGAAGAGTAACATGGCTCACGGTAACCATGCAGCGGGAGACCAGACTTGCGCAGCGGCGAACTCGTCCCCGGTAACCCCCATCGCGGGCAAGCGGGAGGGGCCACGGCAGCTGGGGTGGACGGTGAGCGAACTGTCAGTTCATAGATGACTCCCATCGACGTCGATGGGTGGTCCCTCCAAGTCGACTGTCGCTTGTCTCTTCTGCGTAAGTAGCGTTTCCATGATAATACTGAGCTTCCATCGAAGGAGTGAACGAAAAATGAGCCAATATGACGTGGCGATTGTAGGGGCGGGGCCGGGCGGGTACGTCGCCGCCTTGCGGGCTGCCCAGTTGGGACTGAAAGCTGCCCTCATTGAGGAAGAGCATGTCGGTGGTGTCTGTCTCAATTGGGGCTGCATCCCAACCAAGACGCTTCTCCGCAATGCAGAAGTGGTCAGCCTGCTCGATCGAGGGGACGAATTTGGATTCTCCGTCTCCGATGTCGAACTGGACTTCTCAGCTGCCGTCGATCGAAGCCGCCAGGTGTCGGAGCGGCTTGTCAAGGGCGTTGGGTTCCTCATGCGCAAGAGCGATATCGACATCATCGAAGGGCGGGGCGTGCTCCAGTCGTCCGGCGCTGTTGAGGTCGATCTCAAGGAAGGCGGGTCACGGAGGGTGGAGGCCGCCAACGTCATCGTCGCCACGGGAGGACGCGCCCGGACCATCCCTGGCATTGACCCCGACGGTCACCGGGTGATGACCTATCGAAGCGCCATCGTGCTGCGTGATCTCCCGGAGTCAGTGGTTGTCGTCGGCGCCGGCCCCATCGGGATGGAGTTCGCCCACGTCTGGCGTTCCTACGGCGCCCAGATCACGGTGGTCGAGATGCTGCCGCGTGTGGTGCCGCTGGAGGACGAGGAGGTCAGCAAGGAGATCCAACGGGCCTTCAGGCGCCGGGGAGTCACAACGATGACCTCTACGCGCGTCGAGGACGTCGAGGTCACGGATGACGGTGTGCGTGTCACGGTGACAACCGCGGACGCCCAGGAAGAGGTACTTGAGGCCGAGCGGGCCCTGATTGCCATCGGGGTGAGTCCCAACAGCGAGAAGATAGGCCTGGACCGGGTTGGTGTCGAGACCGAGCGAGGCCACATCGTGATCGACGACCATATGCGGACCAACGTATCGGGTGTCTACGCCATCGGCGACGTCACGGGAAAGATGGAGTTGGCCCACGTCGCTTCGGCACAAGGGATCATCGCGGCCGAGACCATAGCTGGGGAGGAGACCCACCCCTTGGACTACGACGCAGTCCCGCGCTGTACCTACTGCCAGCCCCAGGTGGCCAGCTTCGGTATCACTGAAGCCCAGGCCGTCGAGAGGGGCCACGAGGTCGCCGTCGGGCAGTTTCCCTTCCGG
>SKLM01000299.1 GCA_007123205.1 Thermoflexales bacterium | reverse complement strand
TGAGCTTGCATAGCCGCCGCACCTCCCCCGGGCCCATGTCGGCGTTGCACGCCAGCGCCGTGCCCTGGAAGCGCTGGCGCTGTCGCTCGCGGGCCCGCTCCACGCGCCCACGGATCGCCTCGGAGGGCTCGCCCAGCCGCTCGTCCGTGAGCTTGTCGTAATCGACCCGCGGCACCTCGATGTGAATGTCGATGCGGTCCAGAAGGGGGCCGCTTATCCGTTTCTGGTATCGGGTCACGTGGGTTGAACTGCACGTGCATTCTCGGACGGGGTCACCGTAGAACCCGCACGGACAGGGGTTCATCGCCGCCACCAGCGTGAAGTTTGCCGGGAACGAGAGCGTGCCGGTAGCCCGGGAGATCACCACCTCGTGATCCTCCATCGGCTGCCGGAGCACCTCCAGCGTGCGGCGGTTGAACTCGGGCAGCTCGTCCAGGAAGAGGACGCCCCGGTGGGCCAGGCTGATCTCGCCGGGCTGGGGCCAGCTGCCGCCGCCGACCAGCCCCGCGTGGCTGATGGTATGGTGCGGCGCCCGGAACGGGCGGTGGCGGAGGAGGGGGGTCTCCGGGGGGAGCATCCCCAGGATACTGTAGATCTTGGTGACCTCCAGTGCCTCGTCGATGGTTGTCTCGGGCATAATCGACGGCATTGAGCGGGCCAACAACGTCTTCCCGGCCCCTGGAGGGCCGCTCATCAAGACGTTGTGCGAGCCGGCCGCAGCGACCTCCAGCGCCCGCTTCACGTGCTCCTGTCCCTTGATCTCCGCGAAGTCGGTGGCGTAGGGCGGGGGTGGGGCCGACATCGGGTCGCTGTCCGGATCGTAGGGCGGAATCTCGTGGAGCCCCTGCAGATGAGCCGCCAACTGACCCACATTCTGGACCGGGATCACCGCCAGGTCATTGATCAGGGAGGCCTCTGCCGCGTCGTCTGCGGGGACCACGATGGTGGAGAGGCCCTCATCCCGGGCCACCGAGGCGATGGGCAGGACCCCGTCCACGTGGCGCACCGATCCATCCAGCGACAGCTCCCCGATGAACAGGGTGTCCTCCACGGCGTCGGGCCACACCTGCTCCGAGGCGATCAGCACGCCTACCGCGATGGGCAGGTCGTACGCGGGGCCCTCCTTGCGCACGTCCGCCGGGGCCAGGTTGACCGTGATGCGTTTGCCGGGGAAGATCATGCCCGAGTTGCGGATGGCCGAACGGACCCGTTCCCGGGATTCCTTGATGGCGGCGTCGGGAAGGCCGACGACCGTCAGGCCCGGCATGCCGCGGGACGTATCTACCTCGACGTGCACCAGAAGCCCGTCGAGGCCGTGGAGGGCGCAGCTGATCACTTTGGCGAGCATAGGCGGCTCCTGGAGATGTCGTAATGGGCAGCTGGGCGGCAGTGTATCACAGAGCGGTGCAGTGGACAAGTGTCGGCAATCCGTGAGGCCCTGGGCGCGTCGGACGGCGGTGTTCTCCAGATACCCCTTTCGTACCACAGTGCAGCGTTCAAGTGGGTCCGATCTCCGTCGATTCTCCATCCTTCCGATGAGGCGCAAGCTGTTGTAGGTGACTCCCTAATCGCCATTCCGTCTAGCCGTCTAGGCCCTCAAGCTCCCGCTCCACCGCCTCCCACCCCACAGACGACTGTGACCGCTCTCATCCTCGGGCTGTCGCCCATCGACTCAATCTGACCGGAAATCGACGTGTTCTGCCAAGCAGTGTGGCCTATAACAACATGAACCGGCTGGTCAAGGAGTACAAGGCGTTCTTCAACCATGCTCGGCCTTATCAGAGCATCGAGCCGCGTGTACCCGGTCGCACAGCGAGATGGGAAGCGCCACCCGTCACTGCAACGCTCTCATCGCGGCCGGTGCGCAACGGCTTGTCTCATGACTACTCCTGGCTGGCGGCGAGCAGCGCCGAGGAGAATAAGACCCAATGCTCAACCCACCAGTGATTCACAGTCCGGATAGCCAGCAGCCCGGCTCAAGGCGCTCCGCGAACCGGGCCGGGTGAGCATGCCTGAGGTGGTCAAACAGAGTCCACAGCCACCCTGAATCTGCGAGAACAGGGATGCTCGTGCAAACCCACTGGCTGATCTCTTACTCAACGGGCCTTGTGATGCTAGGCTCCCTGCTCTTCGCGGTCAACCGCTTGCGATGGATGGACTTTTCGGCCAGGACAGGTGCTTTGCTCAGCACATGTGATCTCGAATGGCAGCAAGGATTTCCTCGGGCGTAGTGTCCTCGGACGCGTCTACGTTCTCTTGCGATGCTACGTGCCTGTGATGGGGAAAACCAGGGAGGTGCAAGTGATGCGGGGCGTTATCCCAGCCAACGATGAGGTCATTGTGCTCATCGAGCCAATAGTAGGCATCCCGCTCCAGAGTGTCGCGGTAATACTGCTCGTTGATATGCACCGTGCTGCCATCGGTGAGGGTTACTCTGATCTTGAAGGAGTGGTAGTCGACTCTGGCGACTGTGATTTCCGCTACGTACTCGGCAAGAATGGACCAGATGCTGGCGATCCTAGCCTGCAACAGGGGGCGCAAGGGGTTTCTCCAGGAAGGGCTGCAATGCGTCGAGGGTCTGTCGAGCCTCCTCGTGGGT
>SKLM01000159.1 GCA_007123205.1 Thermoflexales bacterium | reverse complement strand
GCGATCATCCAGGGCGGTACAGGGACGGCCGCCGACAAGATCGCTGCCTTCGAGGCCGTCGGCGTGCCCGTGGCCGAGCACCCCGAGCAGATTGCCGAGTTTGTGTCCAGCCGGCACAACGAGCAGGCTATTGGCCTCCGAGACACCCTCAGCCCGTAAGACGACGCTCAGGTCGATACTGGGCCTCGCACGGACCCAGGCCAGGCAGGTGGACTGGGGCCTGGTCATCGCAGTGGCCCTGGGCCTCTTCGCAGCGAGCCCGTTTCTGCTGCGGCCCGGTCTTCCACGTCACACCGACGCGGAGCTCCACATCTACCGCGCCGCTGAGCTCGGGCACATCATCCGTGAGGGCGTACTCTATCCCCGGTGGTCACCGAACTTATATCTGGGGTACGGGTACCCCATCTTCCACTATTACGCGCCGCTGACCTATTATGTAAGCAATGCTTTCGCCCTTCTACTGCCGGGCGTTGGGATCGTCGGCGGTGTCAAGGCAGTCTTTGTCGTCGGCCTGGTGGCAGCCTCGGTGGGAGCGTATCTCCTCGGGCGCGAGTTGTTCGGTCCAGAGCCGGCCGTGATCGCCGCCGCGGCTTTCGGATTCTGCCCGTATGCTCTGTTCATCGACCCCCATGCTCGAGGCGTTCTGGCAGAGCACTTCGCCATCAGTCTGGCACCGCTCAGCTTCTACTTCTTCCACCGACTGATGCGTGGTCCGACACGCGGCACGCTGTTGGGCTCCGTCACGTTCCTGGGGGCAGTCGTCTTCAGCCACAACCTGACCGGTCTGGTGGTCAGCGGACTCTTGGCTGGATACTGGATCTGGGAGGTAGTGTTCGGCGGGAGAGGCCGCTCCTGGCGCTGGGGCCCCATAGCTTTCGCCCTGGCAGCCGCGCTGGTGGCGTTTTTCTGGCTTCCGGCCCTTCTGGAAAGCGGTGCGGTAAAGCTGGACGTCATCGGTCCTGGCCATTTCGATTTCCGAGAGCACTTCCTCTCTCTGGCGGAGCTTCTCGCCCCCTCTCGACGGATCGACTGGGGTGCCACCGGGCCGCGCTACCGGCACAATCTAGGGCTCGCTCAGTGGGTACTGGCCATCCCGGCCTTGATTGCGGTGATCAAGGGGATCAACACGCCGCGCATGGACGGAGCAGGGCGGCACCTGGCGTTCTTCCTAGCTGCAGGTCTGGGCTTGTCGTTTCTCATGACGCGGCCCTCAACCTTCGTCTGGGAGAGGATTCCTGTGATGCCCTACCTGCAATTCCCGTGGCGCTTGTTGGGTCCCGCCAATCTGATGGTAGCCATCTGCGCAGCCGGTAGTATGGCGCTCCTGCCCGAAGGGCTGTGGCGCCGGTGGGCGGTCACGGGGGGCTTCGTGTTCGTGATCCTTACGGCGCTGCCGTTACTCTACCCACCCCCATGGCCCGCGGATTTCGGGGGGACCACTCCTGCCGACATCCTGGAGTGGGAAAAGGACAGTCAGGCGCTGGGTACCACGTCCACCGGCGACTTTCTGCCGGTGACTGTCGAGGTGATACCCCCACCGATGGACACCTTGGTCCGTTCGTACCGAGATGACGGTCCGATTGACAAGGTCAATCGGGCGACGCTGCCGGAGGGTGCCGGAGTGACCGTCGTGGAGCACAAGCCGAACTACGACCGCTTCCGGGTGGTCACCCCGACCCGCTTCGTTCTGCGTCTGTATACGTTCTACTTTCCCGGCTGGCGCGCTTACGTGAATGGAGAGCGGGTCGATATCGAGATCGCCCGGCCGGAGGGCTTCATCACGCTGGACATCCCCGAGGGCACCCACGATGTCCTGGTGCGTTTCGAAGCCACCGAGCCGCGCATGCTGGGCGGAGTCGTCTCAGCAGTAGCCCTTATCGCTCTGGGAGTCATCCTGGCGGGCTGGAGCCGAGAGCAGGAGCCCGTCGTCCTCTCACCCTGTGCGGAGTGTCATCCAGCGACGTGGCTGGCCCTGGGCGCCTCCCTTCTGTTGATCGTTCTGGTGAAGGGCGCCGTCCTTGATCCCCATGAAGTCTTGTACCATCACTCGGCGCCTGGCCACGCTGTCCCGGCGCAGCATACACTGCGTGCCGAGTTCGGAGATCAGGATCAACCCAAGATCGAGCTCATCGGGCACGATCTGCCCCGAGCAGAAGTGCGTCCGGGCGACATCGTGCCGGTCGTCCTCTATTGGCGCGCGCTAACGGACTTAGAGACGAACTACCAGTCGTTCGTGCACGTGGCCCAACCGCTCGATGTGGCGTGGGCACAAGAGGACCACCTGAATCCGGGCGGGCTGCCCACCTCCCGCTGGCCCACAGACAGGTATGTCTGGGACGAGTACTCCATCCGGCTGCCGCAGCAGCTACCGCCGGGAACGTACTCGGTCAACGTGGGCATCTATTCACTGTCAGACGGAGGGAGACGCCTGCAACGCGTCGATGGTATCGACACAGCGCGAGACAGTATCGTCATCGGGTCCATAGAGGTGGTGGGCCCGGGGGCACCATGAGAAGAGGGGTTCGAGAAACGTCTCTACACGATGCGGCGGCTGGACCAGGGACACCTGGCGAGAGCGAGAAGGGCCTGAGCCCTACTC
>SKLM01000177.1 GCA_007123205.1 Thermoflexales bacterium | reverse complement strand
CGGAGGTGTATCCAACCACACCTGGGAACGGAAGTTCGCCCGCTTCAGAGTGTCCCAGAGACTTAGAGCGCTCTGCTCGTTGACGTGGACGTCCAGGTTGATCGGTGTGATGGCACGCGGGTCTCGAGGGTATCCATTGCTCTGTCCCATCAGCGTCCGCACGAGCCTCACAACCGGGTACGCATACCGATCGTACCAGGCATTGGGCGCGGTATGGATGATGAGCCTTCCTCCGTGTTCCAGCACGCGCCGCGCCTCTGCCAGGGCCTGGCGCAACTCCCAGGGGTGCAGATGCTCGACCAGATCAAACATCAAGACCCGATCAAACACGCCACTCCCGAACGGCAGGACCTTGGCATCGGCCAGTATGACACCCGCACCTCCGTCTTCTCCAGCCAGCTGTGACGCGATACGCACAGCATCGGCCGAATAATCGATGCCGTACGCAGTCGCCCCGCGCTCTTCACAGTGGGCCAGGATCTCGCCCCGGCCGCAACCAACATCCAAGACCCTCATTCCGGCACCCACTTCCGCGACCTCGAAGGCCTGCTCCAGCCGGCGCGAGAGATGACGGCCTTCGCTGGTGACGAATTCCGCATATCCCTCACAAGCGCTCAAGAAGTAAGCTCTGTCATAGCGCTCCGAGTCGACCGACTGTTGGCGGTGGTCACGATCCACTGGCACAGTCCATTCTTCCTTCTAAGGAGCCCGCGTCAGAGACCTGGGGCTCGCTCCTGGTAGAGGTGCAAGATTGACATTCCCGACAGATTATAGTTTGGAGCCGTTGGACCGTCAAGGAGACCGCCCGCCACCAACATCGTGCAGCCGCCGGTAACTCCCTGGGCCCTGGTCGGAACCTCCGCGCCCCGGGCCAATCGCGCCCAACCCGGAGACCGTCTCGAAGTCCCCCACGGAGGGATGGAAGGCGGCAAGGACAATAGCCCTCAAGACTGGAATGCACGCCTACTTCGGCCGAGGACTCGGTGAGGGCATGCGGGTCTCGCTGGCAGGGGCGACGAGAGGGTGCCGGTGTGCCGTCGGGCACAGATCCGTCAACCCCCGGGAGTATGGGTTAACAAAACAGAGTGGAGCGAGGAGCTATTGAGTAGCCGTAGGACTAGCCGTGGGGCTCAGGCCGCGCCAGCTGAAGCAGCGCACCACGCTGGGAGTGGACACCTGTTCGTACAGGCCCGGTTCCGTCTCTCGCACCACGCGCACCTGCCACCGGAGCTCAGGCACATCCGCCGTCGCCTTCTCCAGCAGCTCGAGTGGTACCCGCCACGCCGTCGCCCGGGTCCGGATGATCTCCGAGACCACCCCCCGAGCGGGCTGCGAGATCGACAGCTCGTACCATTCACCGGTTCTCAACAGGCTGACAGAGGCCCACTGCAGTAGCACCGGTTCCTCGTCGCTGAAGGCCGTACCGTCAGGTGGGTACAGCAGGGGCGGTGCCGGGTAAAGGAGAGCTTGGGGCGCTGCAACGTCGATGTCGGCTTGGGGAGTGGGAGTCGGCGTGGGTGTCGTCAGAGGGATGATCAACGATTGGCCGGTGCGAATGGCGTCATCCTGGGACCGCAGATCATTCGCGACACTGAGGACGGACAGGGGGACCCCGTATCCCTGGGCAATCCGACCCAGGCTCTCCCCCTCCCGCACCACGTGGACGGTGAATCCTCCCTCTTCCCGCGCGGGAGGAATGAGCAAGACCTGGCCCGGTCTGATGAGCTCCAGATCCACCCCCGGATTCAGAGCCAGGATCTGCTCGACCCTTACTCCATACGCCTTCGCGATATCGCTCATCGTCTCCCCCTCCTCCACCGTGTGCGTCTGTCGGGGGATGGGAGTAGGGGTATTCGTCGGTAGGGGCGTATCGGTAGGTGTAGGGGTGACAGTTGCGGTAGGGGTTGCACTCGGAGTCACCACCGGGGTCGGCGTCTCCGGCTCGGGTTCGACCGCCAGCAGTCGATAGACTCCAACGCCCCCGCCGGCCACGATCCCCACAGCCAATAATCCGACCACGATAGAGCCGACCCAATGGGGGATTCGACCCGCTTTCCTCGCTTCCGGTTCACGCTCTCCCTGATCCAGGAGCGAAGCGCCGCACATCAAGCATTCCCTCGCCCTGGCCGCCACGGTCATACCGCAGGCGGAACAATGGCGAGGCTGTTGGGATGAGAGCGAAGCTTCGGATTCTTCAGTCATCGGTCAGATGCACCGGCGATATGATAGCACGGACGGCCGAAATGACAACCACGCCAGTGTGCGGAGCAGACGGCCCCGCAACGAACACCATGCCTGAAGCGCCTACGAGCATCGGGATGGCAGACCAAGCGGAGCATAGGCGAGTCCGGAATCAACGTCTTGAAACGGTAATCCGGGATAACCTCTCCATCATCCACGTCAGCTGGACATCCTGGATGGAGCCCTACGGAGAGAATGTGGCCATCTGTGTGGGTTCGTCGGCGGATTCGACCACAGCCACGACGCTCCCTGCCCGGATTCGGCCGGAGCTACACCTCTCCCCCCGGGCGGAGGCCTGGCCCGGCCGCGTCGGACCGTCACGGGAGCTCTCTCATCACGCCATCCCCGTCGGTCCCACTGAGTGAGCTGACCATCACTTGGTGAACACGCTGCGGCTGCGCGCTTTGCACGGGTTGGGAATTATGTTATACTGCCCGCGCGAATTGGTCTCTCGTTCGGTACTGGCGTTCCAGCCGAAATCCAGTGACCACCGTGGATTCACCACAGACAACAGGGGCAGCACACCTCCGTCTGCCGGGTCGAGCGGAATGAGTATAGCTGCCGTTACAAGTGACACCATCCCGTGAGGGCGCTCGGATGAGGTCTGCCCGGAAACCGACCCGCCGGATGTTGACCTTCTGCGGGGCCACTGGCTACCGTCCCAGGGTCCGCCATCGGAAATCAGCTCGGGCTCGGGGAATGCAGCGTGAGAGGGCAGACCGACCGGCCTTGAGTCCAACGCAGGTCTCTCCAAGTTCAGGGGTTGACGGAGGCTGGCCTGGTGCCGCCTCTGTGCTGCCGCGAGATCGGGCTCACTCCGCTAGAACGCGATGCAGTAGCCGGACCACAGGACACCTGCTATAGGAGCAAGAATGGAGAACCAGAAAGGGCCGGTCACCGGAGGGGGAGGGAGCAACCGCGCTTTTCTTGTGCTCGCCGCCGTGCTCGGGGGACTGTTCTTTGTCGGCGTGGGTGCGTTTCTCGGCTGGGCAGTGTTCGTTGCACCACGCGTCCCGGCCACTCTCGAGGCCCGGGAGGAAGCTATCTCGGCGACGAATACGGCTGTGGCTGCAACCGTAGCAGCGATGACGGATATCCGCGAGGCCACTCCACCCCCCACCGATACCCCAGCGCCTACGGATACACTGGTTCCCACCGATACGCCGACACCGACATCGCCGCCTGCGACGGATACACCGACGCCGGAGCCCACCGAGACGCCGGATCCGACAGACACCCCGGCGCCGGAGCCTACCGAGACGCCGGATCCGACGGACACGCCGACGCCGGAGCCTACCGATACACCAGCTCCGACCGACGCGCCGACCCCCGACCCCACCGAGACACCGCCTCCAACCGACACGCCGGCCCCCGACCCCACCGAGACACCGGCCCCGACCGACACGCCCTTCCCCACCCCAGAGGAGCCCGATGAGCCCGTGGACGACGCGATCCCGGATACGGGCATCGGTATCCTCGGAGGAGCAGCGCTAGGGGCAGGGCTGGCCTCTCTGCTTGCCCTCATCCGGCATCTGCGGAAGAAGCCCTAGGTTTCGTCTGCGCTGCGAGCACCAACGTCAGAGGCTGCTGCAGATGATCTCACAGCAGCCTTTCTCCGCCAGCCCCACGGAGCCGGAAGGGTACCGTCGATTCTTATGCTTCGTCGTGTCCCGACATCAGCTCGCTGAGAACCACTTCGACCGCCCGCGGAATCGCCTTCTCCACCGCCGGCGTACACGTCTCGGAGAAGGTCAGCACGTCCTCCACCTCGATGGCGACGATGGTGAAATCCTCGTCGGCAGGCAGCGTCATACCCAGCCCCCGTCCCAGCGCCAGAGCACCCGGCAGGGATAGGTCGTGGGATGACCCCGCGTGCAGCGAGAGCCGCATATCCTGCGGGGAGAGCAGCTGGATCTCCCCTATCTGGCCCTCCGGGGTTCGGATCGCGTCCACCATGATCACCCGTTCGTATCCCCTGATCACGTCCAGTATCCGGAGCCCCCCCACGCTTGCTTCGTCGAACTCGATGTCCTCGCTCTGAAAGCGTTTGGCTACCTCGCGAACGACGTAGATACCGACTCCGTCGTCACACAGGATCGTGTTACCCATCCCCAACACCAGGGTTTTCAAGACACCACAGCCCCTCGTCTCAATTCACCCATCCCGGCATCCACCCCGCATAGGTTCGCCGCGCCCGACGATGCCCTGGTGCATACCAGAACAAAGGGTAGACTGAAGCATGAGCAGGCCCACCGGTGCAGCCAGCCTTCCCATCTCCAGTCTACCCTTGATCAACCACACCACCCGCCGGTCTCGCCCTCAGGCGGACGAGGCCCTCCAACCAAGCTGGTGATACCCGGATCCCGGCAGTCAGGGCGGGGGCATGCCCCTGCAGGGACCTGTCGACCTGCCTAGTCCATGTTCTGCCGCAGAACCTTCACGACGTCGCCGCGGGCGTCACGGATGCGCAGCTCCAGCGGCATTTGCCCGGGCAGAGTGTGCGTGGCACAGCCGAAACAGGGATCATACGACCGAAAGGCCATCTCCACCGTGTTCAGAATGCCCTCGCGAACCTCACCATTGCGAATGAGCGCCTCAGCCGCCTTCTTGACGGAGATCGACATCGGCGCGTAGTTGTTGGTCGTCCCGACGATGAGATTGCACTTCTCCACGATCCCCCGCTCGTCGGTGATGTAGTGATGGGTCAGCGTACCCCGGGGCGCCTCGACGATCCCCACGCCCTCATCGGGCACCTCGGTGGGTATCGCCCGGACCTCGGGATCGGTGATCCGCGGATCGGTAGCCAACTCGACCAACCGTTCCGCCGCATAGAGCAGCTCGATCAGGCGAGCCCAGTGGGTGGCTAGCGTGCCGTGCACGGGCTTGCCGCCCAGCGTCTCGTAGAACTCCTCGTAAGCCTCCTGGGCCCTGGGCGTGGCCATCCCATCGGCAGCGTTCAGCCGGGAGAGCGGCGTAGCTTGATACACGCCACTGTCCATGCCTGTCTCCAACCCCTTCCAGCCAACCCCCTTGAGATAGGGGAACTTGAGGTAGGTCCAGGGCTCGACGTGCTCCGCGATCACGTCGAGGTACTCCTCAGGGCTGTACTTGACGAACTCGTTCCCCTCGGGATCCACGACGCGCACCTGCCCGTCGTAGAAGTTGACGTGGTTGTTCTCGTCCACCAGCCCCATGTAATACATCGGCGTGGTAAAGGCATCGGACAGGATCAAGTCCCGGTACGTGTCGTTACTGAGCACCAAGTCGTGGAAGACCTTGAGGTTGAACAGACCGTAGTCGACCAGTTCGTGGCCCCACGCTTCGATCTGAGCCCGCTCCTCCTCATCGATCGCCTTGCTCATCCCGCCGGGAAGGGCACTGACGGGGTGAATGTGCCTCCCGCCTAGCATCGCCACGATATCCATCGCCTTTCCCCGGCTCTGGATAACGTAAGTCCCCGTCTCTACTCCCACCTTGCGGATCAGCCCCAGGATATTACGCTCGGCTGGAGCTGCCTCTGGCCCCAGGACGAAGTCGGGACCGCCCAGCACGTAGAAGTGAACCGTGTGGTCGCCGACGAAGAAGGCAGAGTAGAGCAGCTCACGCAGCAGCTTCCCCGCGGGAGGTACCTCGACGTGGTACACAGCGTCGCATGCCTTCGCCGACGCCATGAGATGCGCCTCCGGGCACACACCGCAGATACGCATCGTGATGCGCGGCAGCTCCTCGACGGGTCGGCCCTCAGAGAACTTCTCAAACCCTCGCAGCTCGGGAATCACGAGATACGCATTGGCGACGTTTCCCTCGTCATTGAGGAAGATGTCGATCTTCCCGTGCCCCTCCAGGCGGGTGATGGGGTCTATACTGATCTTCTTCATCCAACTCCCTCCAGCTTCTTCCGATGCAGCATCGATGCCGGCAACCCGAACCGGTAGAATGTACCCACCGGATCGAGGACGTCCCCGACGATCCGCGCCGCCTCTTCCTCCGTATCAGCATCCACCACCGAAGCGACCGCCGAGAGCAAGGCCGCACCCTGATCCACGACGTTTGGCCCGGGACCATAGCATCCCCGACAAGGCATACCCACACTGGTGCATCGCGCCTCACACCCGGCGCGGGTTGCGGGCCCGGAGCAGATGATACCCTGGTCGAACAAGCAGCGATCCTCGGCGATGATCTCGTGCGGGCGGTAGAACTTCGTCACCCGCTTCTCCTCCCGATCGTACTTGCATTCGTCACAGACCGTCTTGGTCGCGCTGGCCCCGACGACGCTGCCCTTCTCTGGCAGCTCTCCGCTCAATATCGCCCCTATTACGGCCCAGATCTGCGGGGCCTGCGGCGGGCAGCCCGGCACGAAGTAATCGACGTCCTCCACCTGGCCCAGGGTCTTGACCGTGTTGTAGAAGGACGGGATGTGCACTTCACCCTCGGGCATCTGATAGCTCGTCTGGGGGAAGATGCTGTCAGGATTGTCCGTAGAGGGAGTCTCCAGGTAGACGCGGTCAAAGATCGACTGCCGGTCAAACAGGTTCCCCAGCCCGGGGATGCAGCCCTCATGCGCGCACGATCCGAAGGCAACCAACACCTGCGACTTCTGACGCAGGAGATGGGCCATCTCCTCGTTCTCACTGCTGCGGATGGCCCCGTTAAAGAGGCAGACGTCGATGTGACCATCAGGCATCGCCTCGACGTCCTTGTACTTGAAGTCCATCGCGCACGGCCAGAACAGAATGTCGGCCGCGGCGTCCAGGTCGAGTATCTTCTCTCGGAGCTCGACGATGGCGATCTCACATCCACCGCAGGAGGCGGCCCAGTAGAGTCCTAGTTTCAGTTTTCCGTTATCGGCCATCGGGCTAGTCCTCCTTGCTCTGCAGCTGGCGCTTCCAGTCCAGCGGCCCCAGATCGCGCACCTGTTCGGTGAACTCGTTGACCAGCCTGGCCCACTTGGGGGCCTCCGCACCAGATATCCAGCCCCAGTGGAAGCGGCCCTTCTCAATGCCGTATTGCTCCAAAAGCGCCTCCACCATCGGCATGCGCCGGAACGTCTTGAAGTTGCCCGTGCTGTAGTGGCAATCGCCGGGCGGATGACAGCCGGAGACAATCACCCCGTCGGCTCCCTCCACGAAAGCCTTGAGGATGAAGGTCGGGTCAACACGCCCTGAGCACATCACCCGGATGATATCCACATTCGCTGTCTGCTTCATCCGGCTTACGCCGGCGGTGTCAGCAGCGGTGTAGGTGCACCAGTTGCACAAGAAGCCGACGATCCGCGGCTCAAAGCCATTCCCATTGTCGCTCATGATGGTACCCTTTCAACCTCAACTTCCTCCGGCTCCTCCTCGGGCAATCGGAACAGACCCTCGATCTGAGCCAGCAGCTGTTCTGTGGTGAAGTGTCGCGCTGCAATGGCGCCAGCCGGACAGGCTGCCGCACAGGTGCCGCACCCCTTGCACAACGCCTCGTTGACCCGCGCCACTTCTTCCTCATCCATGAAGCTGATCGCCTCGTAGGGACAGAGAGGAATGCAGGTCTTGCAGGCCGAACAGAGCTCCTCATCGACCACCGCGACCTGAGGCGAGATCGTCACCTCGCCCTTATCCAGCAGGGCCAGCGTCATCGACGCCGCTGCACCAGCCTGCCCCACCGTGTCGGGCACGTCCTTCGGACCCTGGGCATTCCCGGCCAGGAACACCCCTTCCGTGTTCGTCTCCACCGGGCGCAGCTTCGGATGCGCCTCGGCGTAGAATCCATCCTCAGAGCGCCCCAGGCCCAGCATCGATCCGATCTGATCCGCATCGTGCGGCGCCTGGATCGCGGTGCTCAGAATCACCATATCCACATCGGCTTGCACCAGCCTGCCCAGGTCGGCGTCATCACCCTTGACCCGCAGCTGCCCGTCCTTCAACACCTCGACCTCAGCTCCGCGGCCCCGGATGAATGTGACACCCTCCTCCTGGAGACGCTCGTAGAACTCCTCGTACCCCTTTCCGAAGGTACGCATGTCCATGTAGAACTCGTACACCTCCGCACCTGTCTTCTCCCGCACCAGGTGGGCTTGCTTCAGCGAGTACATGCAGCAGAAGCGGGAACAGTAGACGTGCGCATTGTGGTCTCGGCTGCCGACACAGTGGATGATGGCGACTCTGTCCGGTACTTCCCCCTCCGCAGTGAGGATATCCCCGCCCGTAATGCCTCCGGAGTTGGAGAGTCGCTCGAATTCCATGCCCGTGATGATGTTAGGGGACTTCCCGTAGGAATACTGGGGCAGCCCGTGGGGGTCCCACATCTCGAAGCCGGTGGCCACCACGATCGCGCCTACATCCAGCTCCAGAATCTCGTCCTGTTGATCGAAGTCGATCGCTTCCGCCTCGCAGAGCATCTGGCAGGCCTGGCAGGCATCGGTGATCCGTCCTTCGCTCCGATCCAGTTGCCGGAAGTGAATGCAGGAATCCGTGTCGATCATCGGGATCAGGGGTACCGCCTGCATCGAAGGCACCCAGACAGCACCGGTCGGCCCCAGGGGCTTAGCCCCGTAGACCGCGGCGTCCTCCAGAGCGATCTCGATGGCCCCCGTCGGGCAGACGATCCGGCACGCCCCACAGCCAATGCACTGCCGAGTCTTCTCCAGGAACGGGGGACCGACTTGACGATCGATGCCCCGCTGCGAGAAGTTCAACACCTCCGCCTTCACCAGATCGTGACACGTCCGTACGCACAATCCACAGAGAATGCACTTCTGGTCCGGATCCTCCGGCGGGAAGGGCGGTTCGGTCACACCGTATTCCCGGGCTAGCTCCTGGATAATCGGTGCCTCGGGGCAGCGCGCCAGGAACAACCCCAGGATCACCTTGCGGGCTTCCCGCACCGGGGGTGAGTCGGTCCTGACCTCAATCCCATCCCAGGCCGGATAGGTGCAGGCCGTCTCCAGTCGAGGCCACCCGCGGCGGATGATCTCCACTGTGCACAGGCGGCAGGCTCCGTGAGGCTCCAGGAGTGGATGGTAACACAACGTCGGTATCTCAATCCCGTTCTCCCTGGCTACCTCCAGGACGGTCTGCTCCTCCTCAGCATGTACTTCCAGTCCATTAATGGTCAGTGTTGCCATGTCGTACTCCTCCCTACTCCACGACTACCGCGTCGAACCTGCATACGTCGCGACAGACGCCGCACTGGATGCAGAGTCCCTGGTCAATGACGTGAGGTTCTTTCCTCTCCCCCGTGACCGCGTTCTGAGGGCACTCGCGCATACAAAGGCCACATCCGGTGCATGCCGCAGCGTCGATGGTGTACTCAATCAACGCCCGGCAGACCCCCGCCGGACACGTCAGGTCCGTGATGTGGGCTTCGTACTCGTCGCGGAAATACTGCAGAGTGCTCAACACCGGATTGGGAGCCGACTTCCCCAGACCACACAACGAGGCGTTCTGCACGGTCTGTCCCAGCGCCTGCAGCGTGTCGATATCTGCCATCGTCCCGTTACCCTCGGTGATACGGGTCAGGATCTCCAGCATACGCCGGATGCCCTCACGACAGGGTGAGCACTTGCCACACGACTCCTCCTTGAGGAAGTCGACGAAATAGCGGGCAACATCCACCATACAGGTATGGTTGTCCATCACGATCATCCCGCCGGAGCCCATCATAGAGCCGGCTTCGGTCAGGCTGTCGTAGTCCACCTCCAGGTCAAGTCTCTCAGCAGGAATGCACCCACCCGAGGGGCCACCCGTCTGGACCGCCTTGAACTCCCCATTGCCGGGCACGCCGCCGCCGATATCGTACACGATCTCCCGCAGCGTGATGCCCATGGGCACCTCGATCAGCCCGGTGTTGGCGATCT
>SKLM01000058.1 GCA_007123205.1 Thermoflexales bacterium | reverse complement strand
GAGGCCGAAGTCGAGCCCTGGGCGGAGGAGATCGCCGAGGAGCCGGAGCCAAGCCTCGACGCGGCGCTCGCAGACCTGGAGGAGGAACTCCGGCGTGACATGGAGGCCCCACTGGAGCCGCCGGTAGACGAGTTCGTCGAGCAACCGGAGCCGATCGCCGACACGGCCATCGCCGCCGGGGAGGAGGAACTCGAGGAAGAGGTTGAGGCCGAAGTCGAGGCCTGGGCAGAGGAAGTCGTGGAGGAGCCGGAGCCAGCGGCGGAGACGGAGCTCGCATCCGCCATCGATGCCGAGACCCCAGAGGACGAGGGTGTAGCCCTCGAAGAACCTGCGGAGGCAGCGATGGAGGGCCCGGCGGAAAGGCCGGTCGCCGAGCTAGCGCGAATCCCCTCCCCCCCGAGCTTCGAAGAGGAGCCCGTCGAAGACCTCCGGGATCTCATCGGGGACCGCCGTGCCCATCTCGAGGGTCACCTCGGGGACGATCACGCGCGTTTGGAGCTCGGTCGCCTGCTCTGGGAAGCTGCAGAGCGAGACGAGGCGATCGAGGCGTACGACACGCTGATCGAGCACGGCGAGCCCTTGGACGAGGTCATCTCGGACCTCGAGGAGTACACTAAGCAGTGGTCCGATCCCTGGCTCAAACGGGCTTTAGGCGACGCCTACTTCAGAGCCGACCGACTTCAGGACGCTTTAGATGTCTACCGCAAGGCGCTGGCGGACTTGTGAACCGATGGAGGAGGCACCTTTGGACCGCACACTGATCATCATCAAGCCCGACGCTGTACAACGGGGACTCATCGGACGTATCATCGAACGGTTTGAGCGACGCGGGCTGCTCATCGCAGCGATGAAGCTAATGCAGATCGATGAATCCTTGGCGGAGCGCCACTACGCCATCCATAGGGGTAAGCCATTCTACGAGCCCTTGATCCGGTATATTACCTCCAGCCCGGTGGTCGTCCTGGTCCTGGAGGGGAACAACGCCATTGAGATCGCCCGGAGCACCATGGGCGCGACCAATCCATCGGAGGCAGCACCGGGCACCATCCGTGCCGACTTCGCCCTGGAAATCGGGCGCAACCTGGTCCACGGTTCCGACAGCCCGGAGACCGCGGCTCTTGAAGTGCCCTTGTTCTTCGACGACGAGGAGATCGTATCGTACCAGCGAAACACCGACCCCTGGATATTCGAGTAACCGTACGGGAGCTCCAGAGAACTCCCAAACGCACACCCCGTCCTGACCAGCTATGACCGATGGGCTACGCAGGCCGGTCACCGCACTGACCGGAGCAGGGGTGTCGGCCGAGAGTGGCGTGCCCACATTCCGAGGAGAGGAAGGGCTGTGGCGCCGTCACCGTGCCGACGAGCTGGCCACGCCCACAGCCTTTCGGCGCGATCCGCTCCTGGTATGGGAATGGTACGATTGGCGGCGGCGGTTGATCGATCAGTGCCTTCCCAACCCGGCTCACCACACATTGGCGTCGATGGAGGAAACCCTATCTCCGTTTACGCTCATCACGCAGAACGTGGATGGGCTGCACCAGGCGGCGGGAAGCGTCAACGTCCTGGAGCTCCACGGGAGTATCTGGCGCGTGCGCTGCACGGCGTGCAGTCACGTGTCGGAGGACTACCGCGTCCCGCTGCCCGACCTTCCTCCCCACTGTCCGGAGTGTGGGGAACTGCTCCGCCCTGACGTGGTATGGTTTGGCGAATCGCTGCCAGCGGACGTGCTGGCCGCGGCCTGGGAAGCCGCCAGGCGCTGCCGGACGATGCTCGTGATCGGCACCTCCGCGACGGTGCAGCCTGCCGCCTCCCTGCCGCTGGCAGCGCTCCGAGGCGGCGGAACCCTGCTTGAGCTCAACCCCGCGGCGACGCCATTATCGAGACACGCCCACACGGTCATCCGCGCGCCGGCCGCTCAAGCACTGCCCAATTGGTGGGAGGCCCATCGATTCGGCTAGGCCGGTTCTGCATCAACGCTGTTCACATAATGCGCACGATCACCCGAGCATCCTCCCAGAAGCCCTCCAGATCGTAGTAGTTTCGCGCCTCCGGCGCGAACAGATGGACGACGACAGCTCCGTAGTCCATGAGCACCCATCCCGAATCGGCATCACCTTCAACCCGCAGAGGCTTGGCACCGAAGCTCTCCCTGGTCTCATCTATGATGCCGTTCACCACTGCCTTCGTCTGCCTCTTGCTGATGGCGCTCCCGATGACGAAGTAGTCCGCCAAGATGGATATGTTGCGAATGTCGAGCAGCAGGATGTCCTCCCCCTGCTTGTCGACAATGACATCAACGATCCGTCGCGCAAGTTCCAACGATTTCAGATCGCACCCTCCTTCTGATCGATGATCGACCACGGCTTGTCAAAGCTTCGGAACGAGCGCAGGCCCACCCAACCATCGACAGGATCATCCCCTCGGCCTGCAAGCCCAAAAGAATACCAGGTCCATGGTCTACTCATCGACCTCTGTCCACAGAGTAACCAGCTCGTCGGCTGTCTGAGCAGCTGCAAGCAAGACCATCAGCCGGATACGGGCTTTCTGGCCGTTGATCCCGTTGGCGAAGAGACAGCCAAGATCGAGCAGAGAGCGGTACGCTCCGGAATACCCGTAAGCGTCCCACACCTGGCCCGCAGGACAGCGGCTGGAAACCGCCACAGCGCATCCGTGTCCCCGGGCCCGCTCAATGGCAGGCACCCACCAGGGTGGGACTCGCCCACCTCCGAGAGCCTCAATCACGACGCCCCTCACGCCATGGGACAGCGCGTCCTCTAGTGCAACTGGCCCAACGCCGACCGCCAATTTGAGCAGCGTCACGTCCCGGGCTAGCCCGTGCCACGGCACCACCACCCGCCGCGAGCGCTGCGCTACGACCACTTTTTCCCCTTCCACGCGTCCAATCGGGCCCCAAGAGGGCGACTGAAACGTCGCCGGACTGAGGGTATGCATCTTCGTAACGCGACGCGCCTCGTGGATCTCGTCGTTGAACACGATCACCGCCCCCGAACCCCGCGCCTCCTCAGCTGCCGCCACTCGAACGGCGGTCAGAAGATTGGCGTAGCCATCGTACCCGACCCGGGAAGCGGTGCGCATAGCCCCCGTCAGCACGATCGGCTTCTCACCCGCCACGGTCATGTCCAGGAGGTAGGCGGTTTCCTCCATCGTGTCCGTACCATGCGTCACCACCACCCCTGATATGTCGGGTCTCTCAACCCAATCCGCCACCCGATCGCGGATCGTCTCCAGCGTCTCCAGGGTGAAGTGGGAGCTCGGCAAGTTGACGATCTCCTCAGTGCGGAGTTCGGGGATGTCCGACGGCAGCCCGCCCGCAAAATCCGCAGCGCCTAGCTGGGGCACAGCCCCCCCCGCCGTCTCGTCATCCCGCATGGCGATCGTGCCGCCCGTGGTCAGGACAGCCACACAACAACCAGACGGTGAGACATCTACCATCGCGTCAGCCAACGGAACCCCTCCCTGCCGCCGCGACAAAATGCGCGCAGCAGCCCATATTCGCCTTCATACCCGCATATCTCCTGTGCTTGAACCGCTATGTCCTGACCAGCCATTTCTAGCCCACCGCCTCCGCCTCATCGATCCTGAGCGAGACGACCTGGGAGACGGCATCCGAACCCATTGAGACCCCGTAGACGGTCCTGGCCGACTCGACGGTGCCGCGGTTGTGAGTGATGACGATGAACTGGGTCTCCTGCGCTAGCTCCTCTAGCTTCGTCCGGAAGCGGCCCACATTGGCCTCGTCGAGCATGGCATCCACCTCGTCGAGGACACAGAAGGGCGTTGCACTGACCTCGAGCAACGAGAACAGCAGCGCCGTAGCGGTCAGAGCACGCTCACCCCCGGACAGAAGCGCCAGCCGCTGCGACCGCTTCCCAGGTGGGCGCGCCACGATATCCACACCGGTGTTGAGCAGATCATCTGGATCCGTAAGGGCCAACTGCGCCTCACCGCCATCGAACAGACGAGAGAAGATCTCCGCAAACTCCTTAGCGACCGCGTCGAACGTCTCCTTGAACGCCGTCTCCATCAAACGGTCCAGATCAACCACGCTGCCCCTCAGTTGGGCCAGGGCCTCCTGCAGATCGGCAGCTTGTTCTCGCAGGAAGTCATAGCGTTTCCGAACCTCCGCGAGCTCAGCCGGAGCATTCGGATTCACAGCACCCAGGTGACGGAGTCGCTTCCGGACGAACTGCATCTCTGACTCGAGGCCCTCAGGCAGTTCCTCGACCACAGGGAGCTCCGAAACCAGGGGCCGCATCGGCAGAGGGGCTTGAGCAGCAAAGCTCTCGCCTAACTCCAGCTCGACCAACCCCAGATCCTCATCGATGCGGTCGGCCAACAAGCGCAGTTCGTCCCGTCTTCGCTCGAGTTGGAGCTGAGCCCGACCATGCCGCTCCTCGGCATCCTGCGCCCTTTCCTGCGCCCGCTCGGCCTTCGTCTCCAACGATCTCTGACGACTGTTCAGTTCCTCGAGCTCGTCCTCGGCCGGCTGCAGGCGCATCCGAACCTCTTGGAGCGCACCCTCGAGGCGGCTCGCCTCCTCGCGCAGCCCCGCAATGCGCTCGACCAGCGTCTCCCGCTCGACCTTCAGTTCTTCTGCACGACCAAGACGAGCATCGACCTGGGTGCTGACCCGCTCGAGAAGGGCTGACTCCCGGCCCACGGCTTGCCGGAGGCTCTCCAAGGAAGCCTCGCTCACTGCGACAGCGGTCCGGGCCTCCGACAGAGTCTCGCGTTCGAATCGAGATGCCTCCTCCCGGGCTTCCGCTGCCCGTGAGGCCAGCTCCCGGAGCCCGTCCTCCAGCGATGAGGCACTCGCCACAGCCGCATCGTGCTCCGCCTCCAGCCGAGTCAGCCTCTGATGGGCCTTCAGATACCGGCCGCGGAACCGCTCCGCCCTCTCTGCCGACGGGGATTCGCTGGTCAGATCCACCGGAGACACGGCCAGTTCGAGAGCTCGGGCGCGCTCGGCCTCCGCGGCTTGCTCCATCTTCAGATCATCGGCCTCCATCTCCGCCCCTTGGCGCCGGGAGCGGACTCGCTCCAGCTCTGACGCCTCGCGCTCTACCACGGAGCGTTGCCTCCGGAGGGCCTCACGCGCCACCGCGATAGCCGTCCGCGCCTCCGACAGCTCCTCCTGCAAGCAGCGGCTCCTATCCTCGCGATATTGTGCCACCCGGCGGTCAATCTCTGCCAGACGCGCCTCTGCGGACGCCACTTCTTCCATCGCGGATTGACGTCGCCCCTCCAACTCCGTCACACGACGGCCTACCTCGGCGAGCTGGGCGGGCAACTCACGGCGGGCCCGCTGGAAGGCGAGCCCCCCCTCACTGTCGCCCCCTCCCACGATGTACGATCCGTCAGCGCATAGGACGATCCCGTCCTGAGTCACGCAGCAGCTCCCGGCCGGTAGTTCAGGCCGGAGCTTCGTGGCCTCCGACAAGTCATCGCACAGGGCAACCCCAGCGAGCAGCGCGTCCACGGCAGGCCGCACTCGGGCCTCACAGGTCACCACCTCAGCCGCGGACAGAACCCCGGAGGGCATAGGATGAGCAGCCCCGCGCGGCACCCGCGCGTCAAGAATCAACAGCCTAAGTCTACCACCCTCCGCCCCCAAGAGACGGTGTATCCGCTCCACCGTCGTGCGCTCCTCCAGCAGCACGGGAGGGCCTTCGCTGCCCAATACGGCGCCGATGGCATGCTCCCACTTGTAGGGCACCTCGAGGAGCGGGATCAGCGCCCCGAGCAGGCCGTCGATGTCGGCCTCGAGCACCGCCCCTACGCCGCTACCGTAAGCGGCACCGCTGGCGTGCAGGCGCTCCAGCGCCCTGAACTCACCCGTCAGCCCGGCCTCTTCCTCCTGGGCCTCCTCCAGAGCCCGCTCCAGAGCGTCGATCTTGGAGCGACAGCTGTCCAGCGCACCGGCTATCTGGCGCTGCTCTTCTTCTGGCTCCTCCCTCCGTTCACACCACGCCTGCCACTCCGCCTCGAGATCATCCAGGTGGTGCTGCCGCTCGGCCAACGAACGCTCAAGGGCCCCCAACTGCGCCTGATTCTGCTGAAGTCGCCGGCTCTGCTCCTCTTCCTCCTGTCGCAGGGGCTCGATCTGAGCGAGGGCCTCAGCGCGGCGGCCCTCCAGCTGCCGTACCCTTTCCTGAGCCACGGCTTGCTCGCTGACGAGCCGAGATGTCTCCTCTCGGGCCTGAGACAGGTCTTGATCCAGACGCTCTATCCGCTCACGGGTGTCACGCAACTCTCCCTCGACCTCGAGTCGCTCCCGCTCCAGAGCCTCGGCCCTCTCCGCCCTCTCGGTCCACGCCTCCCCCATCCTGGCGAGCCTCCGGCGGCGCCCTTCCAGCTCCCCAGCAAGCCCCCCCATCCGCTCCCGCAACTCGGCCACCTGGTCGGCCTGTTGCGTCCTTTGGCCCTCCAAGGGGCCGATCTCCTCCAGCAGCTCCTCCCGCCGCGTCTTGAGCAGTCGCTCCCGTTCCTCCGATACTGCCAACTGCCGCCGGGCCCGATCCACCTCATCGTGTAGGTCAGCGCTCCGCCGATACCAATCGCGTAGCTGGCCGCGCAGTTCTGCCGAGCGTTCTCGCACCTGGTGCACCTGGCTGGTCAGTGTGGATACGTCGGCACGCCGCGCGGTCAGCATCTCCTCGATCCGCACCGCTTCCTCCAACGCCCAAGCCAGCTCGCCCTGCCGTTGGCCCCAGCGGTATCCATACCACGTCCGCTGCAGCCGCTCTAGATGGGCGCCGAAGCGGCGGTGCTGCTCCACCCGCTCGGCATCCCGCTCCAGACGGCGCTGGAGCGGTGCTACCTCGCTCATGATGTCTCGGACGCGATCCAGGTTTCGCTCGGTCTCATCGAGCCGTTGGACCGTTCGTTCACGCCGATCGCGGTATAGCGCAATCCCAGCGGCCTCCTCGAACAGGGCCCGTCGCTCGTCAGGGCGTAGGGAGAGGGCCGCGTCCACCAGCCCCTGGCCAATCACCGTATACGTGCGTTCACTCAGGCTGCTCCCGGCGAGCAACTCCTCGATGTCCCGCAGCAAGATCTGAGACCCGTTGATGAGATACTCATTCTCACCCGAGCGATAGGCACGGCGCGAGATCGTCACTTCGCTGAAGTCGATGGGAAGGCTCGCATCGGTATTGTCGAACGTCAGGGATACCTGCGCCATGCCAGCCCGAGACCGACCATCCCCTCCGACGAAGATCATATCGGCGGACGACTTGGCCCGCAGCGTGGTCATGCTGCGCTCGCCTAGCGCCCAACGGATACCGTCCGCTATGTTGCTCTTGCCGGTACCGTTCGGCCCGATGATAGCCGTGATGCCTTCGGCGAACTCGAACTCCGTCTTCTCCGCAAAGGACTTGTACCCCTGAAGGGTGATGCGCTTGAGATACATGGTTGGTGAGGGCAGTATACCGCGGCTGGGTTGAGATGACAAGGAGGGTATATGTGCCAGCACATCGTCACCAGGTATTCGGGCGCAGAATCGGGGAAGCCGGTATCCCTGTCCCCCGGGGGGAGAGGGTTAGGGTGAGGGGGGATCACCTCGGCTCCCCTCCGCCACTCACCCCGCCAAGCCCTCCCTCCACTACGGAACTGAACTCGCTTGTGATCCCTGGCACGCATCACCCCACCCCACCGATCCGCTGGCCGTATCCCCTCTCTCCCGGGGGGGAGAGGGTTAGGGTGAGGGGGGATCACCTCGGCTCCTCTCCGCCACTCACCCCGCCAAGCCCTGCCTCCACTATGAAACTGAACTCGCGCAGCCAGGTTCGAGCGCTTCCGACGAGGGAGAATCCTCGTCGCTCTGCTCCTACCAAGAACCTCATCGTCTCGAGTGAGCGCAGGCGGTCGGGGTTTGCAGCTGGCAGGTGCCACAGGACTCCAATGACGCCGGCTTAGGGCTCGTTGGCGCGAGCTAGGCACGCGGCTCAGCTTCGCACGCGGCTTAGCTGGCTACGCTTGGCAAGCGCAAGGCATCGGACCGCAGCGGCTTGACGCCACTCCGCTCCGCTGCGTGGCTAACTACGAGCAGAGACTCCGTCCGGAGTTTCTTCCAATCAGGGTGGTGCGGGGCTTGGCTCGCCAATCTGGGCACCATCGGTATTCTCGGAATGGCAGGTGTGAGGGTTTCTCTCGTGTCGAAAGGTGCCCCCGCACCCGGGTGACTCGGGATGACAGGCGTGGGGGGCTGCTCCACTTCGAACGGCGCGCGGCTTGGTGGCAAGCTGGGCAACCTGCTCTGCTCGGGAAACCCAAAGCTTACTTGCGTCACAGGTACACGGCTCAGTCCGTCCCGGAGGAGTCCTCGGCCGCCGGTCGAGCAGAGGCCGATGGGGTCGGGCCCACCAGCGACTCCCACGCCGCTTCGGCCGCGGCTTGCTCGGCGTCCTGTTTGCTGTGGCCCGCACCCTGCCCCACCGCCGCGTCGCCGATGACAACCTCCGCCACGAAGACCTTAGCGTGGTCCGGGCCTCGTTCGTCCACAACGCGATAACGGGGCGTGACCTTCAGTTCGCCCTGACTCCACTCCTGGAGTCGACTCTTGGCATCTTGGTCCGCTGCGTCCGCCAGCGTGCTCGTCGCTGCCGGACCCAGGAAGGGCTCGACCGCAGACCGGGTTGCCACCATTCCCGCATCCAGATAGAGGGCCCCAACCACCGCCTCAAACGCGTCGCAGAGGATGGCATCGCGCCGACGTCCTCCTGCGTCCTCCTCCCCGCGACCGAGACGTAACGCCTGATCGATACCGGCCTGGCGGGCGAAGGATGCCAACGTCTCCGTCCTCACCAGCGCTGCCCGAAGGCGAGTCATACGGCCCTCATCGAACTCCGTGTAGCAGCGATAGACCCACGCGGCGGCTATGAAGTCGATGACCGCATCGCCCAGGAACTCCAGCCGCTGGTTGTCGCCGACGGTGTCCTCAGGATGCTCGTTGACGTGGGAGGGATGGGTGAGGGCCCGCTGCAGAAGCTGCGGATCCCGGAAACGCCAGCCCAGCATCTCCCGCGATTCCGGAGGGGGGAAACCCGACGGCCCGTCGGTCATCGGGATCCCGCCCTATCGTGGAGGTTCAGCCGAATCTCGTACTTCTCCAGCGCCAGCCCGAGAGCGTCACCGGCGTTGAGACCGCACGTCTCGGCCACGGCCAGAAGGCTGTAGAGGGTGTCGCCCAGCTCTTCCAGAATTGCGCCGCTGGACTTCAGAGGCTCCCGGCCATAGTCAGTAGCCAACAACAGCTCCTTCGCCAACTCCCCCACCTCGGAAACGAGATCCAGCATGTGGGTTGTGGCGCTGTGCTCAAGCTCGTGACGACACATGAACGCAGCAACCTGGTGCTGCCAGTCCCTCTCGCTCATCGGGCCTCCGCCGGGGCCGGAGGACTCTTGAGTCCATTGCCAGTGAGCACGACCACCGGCGAACCGCTCAAGCGGGCCCTGAGGTTCTCGAGGGCAGCGACAGGCAGAGCCGACGTCGGCTCAACGTAGAAACCCAGCCGGGCCAGACGTCTCTGAGCAGACAGGGTAGCCTCGTCCGAGAGAGCCACCAGACCACCGCCACTCTGACGCACCGCGTCCAGGACGCAACTTCCCCAGGGAGGTGCCGCGATCCGCACACCACCCGCCACGGTATCCCCCTCGGGTACCGGTTCGACCTCGCCGCTGCCGCGCTCCCAGGCACGGACCAGCGGAGCACAGGCCGCCGCCTGAACGCCATAGAGTGCCGGGATGTCCTGGATGACACCTGCCGACAGTAGGTCACGAAAGCCAAGGTGGAGCCCAAGGAACAACCCACCGTGGCCCACGGGCACGATGATGCTCTCCGGTGCCCTCCGCCCACACTGCTCCCAGAGTTCGAAGGCTATGGTCTTCATGCCGTGCGCATAGAGCGGACTGTAGGCGTGGCTCGCATAGACAGCGCCTTTGTCGACAGCCTCCAACAGCGCACTCGTGGTATCAGCACGACTGCCGGGCACCGTCACCAACTCAGCGCCGTAGACGGCAATCTGCGCTCGCTTCGCCGGTGAGGAATGCTCCGGCACAAAGATCCGCGCAGCGACACCAGCACGGGCAGCATACGCGGCCAGGGCAGCACCCGCGTTGCCGGACGAATCGTCCACCACCTGCCCGGCGCCCGCTGCTCGGAGCGCGGTGACCAGCAGCGCCGCACCGCGATCCTTAAACGAGCCGGTCGGGTTAAGGGACTCCATCTTGAAACGAACCGGTCGGTCGGCCCATTCGGCGTCGACCAGGGGGGTCCATCCCTCCCCCAGCGTCACGGCGCTGCCACCCCGGCACATAGGGAGGGCGTCCCCATAGCGCCACATCGTGTGCTCCCCTTGATCCACCCCGGCCGGATCAAACCCGGAACCCCCCACGATCTCCACCACGCTGCCACACGCACAGCACCAGCGGAGGGGATCGAAGGGCCAATACCGCTCGCAGTCGAGACAACGGAGCTTCACCGCGACTCCTCCCGCAGTTCTCGGCTCAGACGAGCACGGAAGCGCACCAGATCTCGGAAGGCCTTGACGATGACGGCCAGATTCGCGCCAGTGGCCTCCCCCGCCCCCCGTGGCAGATGGGTGAGGGGCACCTCGGCGATCCGGTAACCTCGAGCCTTCGCGCCGGCCAGGAACTCCGTGTCGATCATGGCACCGTCGGAGGCAATCTGCACGTGATCCAAAATATCCCGCCGGAACAGCTTGAACCCGCAGTCGATGTCGCGGCACAGCTGGCCGAACAGGACTCGCACCACGGAGTTCCATCCAAAGGCGTTCAGCTTGCGCACGAAGTGATCCTGGCGGTCGAATCGGTAGCCGCAGACCACGTCCGCTTCCCCGCTCTCAGCCGGTTCAAGCAAGCGCTCGATCTCCGCGAAATCGAACTGGGCATCGCCGGGGTAGAAGGCGATCAGGTCCTTGGTGGCAGCCTCAAATCCGGCCTTGAGCGCACCCCCGTACCCGCGATTCGGGTAATGCTCTACCAGGCGAAACTGCGGTACACGTCCTTCCAGCTGGCGGGCGATCTCTCCCGTGCGGTCGGCGCTGCCGTCGTTGACCAGGATGATCTCGTACTCCCTGTCCAACCCCTGGGCGACCTCAGACACGTGATTGACGGCTCGCTCAACGTTCTCCTCCTCATTGTAAGCCGGCAGAACGATGGAAAGACTTAGCATAATCTCCTCCTCCAGGTCCCTTTCAAGGGCCATCATACACCGAGGCGTGCCCACGGGCAACCACGGGCTACAGCTCGATGAAGGGTGTAGCGCCGATGGTCTGTGGGTCGATCCCATTCGACAAGCCCAGGGCCGGGGGCACAGCAGCGAAGCCCCCTGACCGCAGCGATTCTCCTCAACTACTCCGCGACGTCCAGCCTGACCCGCAGGCGCTCACGCTCCCAAGCCGGCATTTCAGCCGCCTGCTTGTCGTTCAGGACCTGGCGCAACTCGAAGACCTGGTCCCTTAGAAGGGCGGCCTTTTCGAACTCCAGACGCTCGGCAGCTGCCTCCATCTGTCGCCTCAGCTCGCGGATCATGCGGGCCAGTTCATCCGGAGGCAGGCGAGCAAGGCTGAGATCTGCCGCCTCCGTCGGGGTGGTTTCGCGCCGTACCCGATCGGTCAGGTCGCGGACGGCCTTGACGATGGAGGTAGGCTCGATGCCATGTTCAACGTTATATGCGATCTGCACCTCACGACGACGCTCCGTCTCGTCGATGGCCCGCCGCATAGAATCGGTGATCTGATCGGCATAGAGCACGGCGGTTCCATGGATGTGACGCGCAGCCCGGCCCACGGTCTGGATCAGGGCCGTGTCCGAGCGAAGGAAGCCCTCCTTGTCGGCGTCCAGGATCGCCACCAGACTGACCTCCGGAAGATCCAAGCCCTCGCGCAACAGATTGACGCCGACCACCACGTCATATACCCCCAGTCGGAGGTCGCGAAGAATCTCCACCCGTTCGATGGTCTGAACCTCGCTATGAAGGTAGTGCACGTTGACGTCGAGCTCCCGCAGATAGTCCGCAAGATCCTCGGCCATTCGTTTGGTCAGGGTCGTGACCAGGACGCGTTCGCCGCGCTCGAGGCGCCGGTTGATGCGCCCCACGAGATCGTCGATCTGGCCCTGGGCCGGTCGGACGATGACCTTCGGATCGACGACACCGGTTGGGCGGATGATCTGCTCCACCACCTGTCCGCTCTTCTCGAGCGCATACGGTCCCGGAGTAGCCGACGTGTAGATCGCCTGATTCACGCGGGCCTCGAATTCCTCGAACTCCAGCGGGCGGTTATCAAGGGCCGACGGAAGCCGAAAGCCGAAGTCGACCAGGGTCTGCTTCCGGCTCCTGTCGCCGTGGTACATCCCGCGGACCTGGGGGATCGTCATGTGCGACTCGTCGACGATTAACAGGTAGTCCGTCGGGAAGTAGTCCATCAGCGTCCACGGTGGGGAACCGGGTGGCCGCTGCTGAAGATGACGCGAGTAGTTCTCAATGCCCGAGCAGTATCCGATCTCACGGATCATCTCCAGGTCGTAGCCGGTGCGCTGCTCGAGACGCTGCGCTTCCAGCAACTTGCCCTGCGCTTCCAGCTCGGCCAGGCGGCCCTCCAGCTCAGCCTTGATGTCGATCAACGCTTGCTCCCGCTTCTCCTCCGGAGTGATGAAGTGCTTGGCGGGGAAGATGCTCAACTCGCGTAGCTCATCGAGCACCTCGCCGGTCAGGGGATCAACCTCGGTGATGCGCTCGATCTCATCCCCCCAGAAACTGATCCGGAAAGCGGTCTCGCCGTAGGCCGGCATGATCTCGAGCGTGTCCCCCCGCACGCGGAAATTGCCCCGCGCCAGTGAGACGTCGTTTCGAACGTAGTAGATGCTGACGAGGTGGCGGAGAAGGGTATCTCGGCGATGACGCTGTCCACGCTCCAGCTCCAGAACGACCCGACCCCACTCCTGCGGGTCTCCGATGGCGTATATGCAGGACACCGAAGCCACGATGATCGCGTCGCGGCGGGAGAAGAGGGCCGTGGTGGCGGCCAGCCGCAGCTTGTCGATCTCCTCGTTTATGTCGGCGTCCTTCTCGATGTAGAGATCGTGCTTGGGAACGTAAGCCTCCGGCTGGTAGTAGTCGTAGTAAGAGACGAAGTACTCGACCGCGTTATGGGGGAAGAACTCTCTGAACTCGGAATACAGCTGGGCAGCCAGTGTCTTGTTGTGCGCGATGACCAGGGTCGGCCTCTGAACGCGCTCGATGACGTGTGACACCACGAAAGTCTTGCCAGTACCGGTGGCTCCCAGCAGCGTCTGGTGCTTGTGCCCCGCACGGAGGCCCTCAACCAGGGAGTCGATGGCCTGGGGCTGGTCGGTCGTCGGTTGAAACTCAGAGACGAGATTGAATCTTGGCATCGTATCAGTCGCATTAGGATCCGGGCCCAGGCACCACGAGGACATCCGCTGGCGCAGCGTCGCCCGTGGCCGCGGTGCCTGGACCGCTGTGATCTCCCCACCCTTGACCACCCCTCGCTAACCCCGAACCACCGAGTACCGGACATCCGGCGGCCGAATTACCCGATAAGTCCAGGGCCGGTACTAGAACGTCGGTTCGCATGGATTGTACCGGAAAGCGGGCGCTCGTGCCACGACACCGGCGCGGGCCGGAAGTGCGCTAGCCGTCGTCAGGTTCAACGTGGACGAAAGCGACACCGACGCCGGGCAGAGACTCCACCCGGTCCTCCACCTGTTCTCCAATAGCGTGGGCCTCACGGAGTGGGATCCCGCCGTCGACGTCCACGTGCATATCGACCCGCAGCTCCGGCCCCACGTGGTCGGCGATGACCTGGTGTACCCCGACGACGCCGGGCACGCCCGAAGCCGCCTCGACGATCTCGGCCGTCACCTCTGGGGGCGCCCCACGTCCGGTCAGGTAGCCCAGGTTCTCGGAGAGGATATCCCAGATGGCGCGGAGCATCCAGAGGACGACCACGAACCCGGCCAGAGGATCAGCCAGAGGATGAACGAGATTGGAGGCTCCCACCCCCACGAGAGCAGCCAGAGAGGCCAGCACGTCGGCCAGATTGTCGCGGGCACTGGCACGGAGGGCCGGGCTCTCGGCCTCGCGCCCAGCCTCAAGGACGAGTCTGTACATCACGATCTTGACCATGGCACTGCCGACCAGGGCAACCACGGGCCAACCCGGCGGTATGGCCGCGCCACCGGCACGAAAACGGAGTACAGCCTCTCGAACGGCCGCGTAGGCCGCCAGTCCCATGACACCTGCGATGAGGAAGCTGACCAGCGGTTCGAACCGGCTGTGCCCCTGGGGATGACCCCGGTCCGGCGGTTGGCGGGCCATGCTAAGCCCGAGGGCCATGAACAGGCTGTAGAAGGTATCGGAGAAGGAGTTGGCCGCGTCCGATAGGACGGCGCTGCTACCGGAGACCCAGGCCACCGCGCCTTTGACGGTGGCCAGCAAAACGTTGCCGATGACAGTTATCAGGATCGCTCGGCGGTAGAGACGCTGTCTCCGCTCGTCGCGCACCTCTCGCCGCACGCGCCTCACGTCATCCGAGGGTTGCTCTATGGCCATGGTCTGGGACAGATAAACACGATATCAGTCGGACGATCTGGCGTGGCGCCTGACCGTGCTGAACTGTTATCAATGGTAGCACACGGGAACCGTTTTCACAACTGGGACGGTCAGACCCGATCTGCGGAAGAAGGCCCGGGTCCTTACCGAAGTACACGCTCGCATCGGCTCTTCTCCTGCTTCTGCTGGGACAACGTACTAGCCACATGAGGGTCTGCCTCACAGCGATGATGGGCCCTGAAACCAGTCCACGTGGACAGTCCACGTCCCGATTTGACGACGGCACACCCTTCTGGAGTTGACGGTTAGCCTTCGCGGCTCAGTATGGCTCCGCAACAGGACTAGCACAGGACCGAAGCACAGTGCTGCTCTATGGTAGCTCCGTTCATCGAGTTGCCCTTGACGTGTCCGACTCTGCCGCAAACTCCAGTTGACTGCTGGGTCCAAGCTATGGTATACTGGCGAGTGTAGGGGATCGCAGCCCCTGGAGTGGGCCCCACCCACGGTTGTCCTGGTTGGCACAGACGCCTGTTTGCGAAAGCTAACGGGATCAGGACGGGCGAGGAGCAGCCGCCCATTATGGGAAAGGGTCCGCTCAGAAGCAATCTGCGCTTCGCGCGAGTTAGGGGATGAGCAAGCAGGTCCCGCCGGAGACGGTGATCCAGAGAGAGCGTCAGCGCACGCCCTCTCAACGGCGGTGGACGCTGCACCAACATCGGTGAAGCACGTCACGGGCAACCGGGAACCCTGAGTGCTCCCGATCGGGATCGATGCGCCATCTGTGGCTACCGGCTCAACTCAAGGGAGGCTGACCATGAGACGTTCACTTCTCATCTCCGCAGTACTCGCACTGGCTATGACCATGATCACGCTCGTGGTCCTGGCCCAGACGGGTTCCGGACTGGCCCCGGCATCGCAGGAGCGAGCCCGGGTAAGGTTCATCCATGCGTCTCCTGACGCACCCGAGCTCGACGTGTGGCTCGATGAGAACGCGCTGTTTACCGAAACGAGGTTTGGGGAGATAAGCGAGTATGTCGACATCGCCGCCGGCACGTACACGGTCACGTTGAGCTCCCCGGGTCCGGGTGTTCCGATACTGACTGATTACGTCACCGCCCCGTGCAACACGCATCACACGCTGGTCGCAGCGGGGATGCTGGCGCCGGGGCCGGGGGCGAGCGGTTTCGAGGGTATTGTGATAACCGACGTCATCACCTATCCGCCACCCGGGATGGTTCGGGGACGCTTCGTCCACCTGGTGCCTGATGCTCCAGTGCCCATCTCCATCTTCCTCGCGGGGCAGCCGTTGTTTGAGAGCATCGTCTACGGCGATGTCACACCGTATGTGACGGTCCCGGCCGGGAGCCACAGCTTGGAGGTCCGGGCGTTGGGCTTTCCGGTTACCGCGGACACCATAACAGTTGATCCCGACACCGTCTATAGCTTCTTCGCCATCGGGTTGGCCTTCGGCCCGCCGGACGTTGAGATACTGCAGGTGGTGGACGCGGCTTCCCCTCACCATGTCTGGCTTCCGCTGATCAGGCGCGAGGGTTAGACAGCTTTTGTGCTGAGGCCGCACGCGGCACCACCACGAGGATGGGGCCGTATGGGCATAGCGCGTCCGATCCTCCGATTGGAGTAGCCGCTGCTGGCCCGGTGCACCAGACGAGACGCACGGTATGACATCACAAGGAGATCGAGATGAACAAGCTCTTGAGAATGGCCGTCGCGCTTCTGGCGCCGATCCTGCTCGTAGTGGCCGTGACCCAGTCTGCAGCCGCGAGCACGCCGCCGTTCACCGGCACGTCATCGAGAGAGATGGTGGCGCCCGCGGCGAACACCGAGTGCCGGGACGGGGAACAAGAGAGCGGCGCCAAGTTCCTGATCTGTCGCCCCGCCGGGTGGGAAGCGGGTCACGACCTGGTGGTATACGCCCACGGCTATATGGCGCCCGATAGAGAGATCGAGATCCCGATGGAGCAGATGGTTATCGACGGCTTCTCCATTACTGAGACCATCACCTCCCTCCAATTCGGTTTCGCCACCACGAGCTACTCCCAGAACGGCCTGGCGGTTCTCCCGGCCATCTCTGATCTTCTCGACGTCGTGACCATTTTCACCGAGGAGTGGGGCACACCCAACCGCATCTACCTGGTGGGGGTCTCGGAAGGTGGGCTGATCACGACGCTATCCATGGAACAACATTGGGATGTCTACGACGGCGGTCTGGCCTTGTGCGGGCCCTACGGCAGCTTCCAGGGCCAGGTCAACCACTTCGGGGACTTCCGCATCGTCTTCGACTACTTCTTCCCCGGGTTGATGCCCGGAAGTCCTCTCACCATCACGGCAGAGGTCGTAGAGGAGTGGGAGGCCGGGCTCTTCACGGACACCATTAAGGTGGAGGTCGAGGCGACGGAGAACATGGCCAAGGTGGATCAACTGCTGCAGGTCACCGGGGTGTCGCCCTTCGAGTATGTTGAGGAGACCAGTACCGCGAGTATCAGGCAGTTACTATGGTACAACGTCTATGCTACGGAGGACGCCAAGGAGAAACTCGGCGGGCAGCCTTTCGATAACTGGGACCGCGACTACTCCGGTTCCCACGACGACGAGGCACTCAACGCGGCTGTGGAGCGGTTCAAGGCCGATGATGACGTGGTGATCACGATGACCCAGTTCTACCAACCCAGCGGGAAGCTCGGTGGCCCTCTGGTCACCTTGCACACGACGGGGGATGAGGTGGTCCCCTACTGGCACGCCGCCGAATACGCCAGACTGACGCGGGAGGCCGGGCGCAGCCGTCTTCACACCCACTTCACCGTGGACCAGCACGGACACTGCAACTTCGAGGTCTGGGACATCCTCAACGCGTTCTATGCGCTGGTTGAGATGGTCGACTCCCAGTATCAAGTATTCCTGCCCGTTATGTTGAGAGGGCATCCGTAGGGGACGCAAACGGGGCGTTGGCGGGCTGCGTCCAGCCACAGGCAGCATACCGATCGATGGAATCCGAGCTCAGGAGGTCTTTCGAATGAAAGCGCTGGTCGTCTACGACTCGGTCTTCGGCAACACGGAGCAAGTCGCCCAGGCAATGGGCCGGGGTCTGACCCAGTTGGGCGACGTGGAAACCCGCCGGGTGAAAGACGCGGAGCCTCAGGATCTGATGGCCGTGGATGTACTGATCGTGGGCTCCCCAACGCGGGGTTTTCAGCCGACGCCCGCGACAAAGAAGCTCCTAAAACGGATTCCTGCCGGCGGCCTGGAGGGAGTTCGGGTAGCCGCCTTCGACACCAGGTTCTCGGTGGAGGACACGCAATCTGGCATACTGAACTTCCTGGTCAGACTGTTTGGGTACGCCGCCGGACCGATTGCTGCCAGACTGGAGAAGAAAGGGGGAGACCCGGCGGTCCCGCCGGAAGGATTCATCGTCGAGGGCACGGAGGGCCCGCTGCGTGAGGGAGAGCTTGAGCGGGCCGCGAACTGGGCCAGGAGGATCGCGGAGCCGGAATAGGCGATTCAGACGCCACGGCCCACGCCCGCGCGCCGCCTGAAGCGAGGTGAATCGATCCGAGCAGGGCGATGGTGGGTCGCATGGCAACACCGCGTTGAGGAGCGAGGAGCAGTGGACAGACCGTACATCTTGGTGCTGGCAGCGGCATCTCTCGACGGTCGAACGGCCCTGGGACCGAATCGGACGCAGTGGGAGGAGATGGACGATCCCAGGAACGAGGAGCCGTACGGGGGCAGCGGCGCCTGGGTCCAGATGGCGCTGCGGATCAAACAGATTCACGATCCCCAGGCTGAGATGCAGGGAAGCGGCTCGTTTGTGAGAGAGGAGGATGAGTTGATAGCGCTTCCCGCGTGGGAGGGCGACGCCGAATCCCTGTATCACGACTTCCTGCCCGATGAAGTCGTCAGCAGTCCCGATCACGAGAAGTGGCTGGTGGTGGTGGATGGTCGGGGGCGGATGAGAAGCGGATATCAGGGGAACGAGGGATCTGGCAGTCACATGCTCCACCTGGTGAGCCACAGCGTGCCAGCGGAGTACTTGGGGTTTCTACAGAGCAAGAGGATACCGTATCTGATCGCCGGCGACCGATGGGTTGATCTGCCGAGGGTGATGGAGAGACTCAGGGCCCGGCTGAAGGTCTCGTGCCTGATGTCGATGGCTGGCGGGAAGCTGAACGGGGCCCTCCTGCGGGCCGGCCTGGTGGATGAGGTGAACATACTCTTCACCCCCCGACTGATCGGGGGACTCGAGACACCATCGCTATTCGACTCGCCGGAGCTGGGGGATGACGAATGGCCCACGCCGCTGGAGCTGATCTCGGTTCAGGTCCAGGCGGATGGAATTCTCTGGGCGCGGTACCGAGTGGAGTCGTAGTCTGGACGGCGCCACATCCTACCGCAACCTGACACTCCGTGCTACAATACCCCTCGCGATGAATCACCGGCAATTGGTCCTGGCTTCCCGTTCGCCGCGCCGCCACGAGCTCCTTGAGTTACTCGGCCTTCCCTTCGAGGTCGAGACTCCGGATGTGAGAGAGATCCCCCGAGCCGATGAGGCCCCGACTGAGCTCGTGGCCCGGCTGAGCCGGGCCAAGGCCCGAGCCGTCGAGGTCGACGGACGAGCCGCTGCCCTGGTCTTGGCCTGCGATACCGTCGTCTCCCTCGGCAACGACAGGTCGTCGGAGGAGATCCTGGGTAAGCCCCGCGACCCAGCGGAGGCCAGGGCGATGTTGCGCCGCCTGCGCGGACGCTCTCACCTGGTCTACAGCGCGCCCACCACGCGGTACGGGGTACGGGGCCTGATGACAGACGTGGTGAAGACACGGCTCACCATGCGCCTTTTCACCGACGAGGAGATCGACTCCTACGTAGCCAGCGGGGATCCCATGGACAAGGCCGGCTCCTATGCCATCCAACACAGGGGGTTTCGACCGGTTGCCAACGTTGAGGGCTGCTATGCGAACGTGATGGGCCTGCCCCTGTGCCATGTAGCACTCCAGCTCCGCCGGCGCGGTGTGGAACCAGCTGCAGATGTTGCAGCGGCTTGCCAAGCCCATACGGGCTTCGCTTGCCGCGTCTACGAGCAGATCGGACGACCCCGATGAGCATTGTATCCCGATTCAGAATGCGGTGTTTGCTGAGCATAGCCACGGTATTCGCCCTTCTGTTCACGGCCTGCGCGCAAGTCCCCGGACTGCGACCATCGCCCGAACCCACGGTGGTTCCCACCGAGGAGCCGACGGTCACACCGAAGCCGCCTCCACCCGAGGCGAGTGCCGTCGCTTTCTTGGATGGCTGGAGGTCGGGGGATTATGGAGCTATGTATGCCCTGCTTTCCTCCGAAAGTCAGCAAGCACTCGACGCCGACGGGTTCGCGCGCCGTTACCGTAACGCCCTCGATAGCGGATCTGTGATCACCGTCACCACGCGCCTGGATACGGTGCTCCGTCAGGGTGAGCGAGCCACGGCTGCCTATGAGATCACCCTCGATACCGCGCTCTTCGGAACCCTGACGGCAGAAAACACCATGTCGCTGCGCCTGCATGAATCCTCCTGGCGGATCGAGTGGGACGCCGGGCTGATATGGCCTCAGCTGGCACCAGACAGGTACTTCCGCACCGACTACAGAATCCCGGTGAGGGAGAACATCTACGATCGCGACGGCCTGGGGATGGCTACGCAGGGGACGATCGTAACCGTCGGGGTTATCCCGGGTCAGATCAAGGACGAGACCTCCGTGCTGGCGACTCTGGCATCCGTCACCGGGCTTTCTGAGGAGGCCATCCAGGGGCGATACGGATCTGCCAATCCAGACTGGAAGATACCCATCGCCGACATCCCGGCCGAGGTGAGCGTGGAGCAGGATGAAACCCTGGCCTCCCTGGCTGGCATCTACCGCGAGGAAAAGGGCGGGCGCACCTATCCTCACGGTGAGGCCTTAGGCCACATCGTGGGCTGGGTGGCCCCTGTGCCGGCCGAGAGGTTGACCGAATACCGCAGGCACGGCTACCGGGGCGACGAGATGGTGGGCGTGGCCGGACTGGAGGCCTGGGGCGAGGGGGTGGTAGCGGGGCAGCACGGCGCGACCCTCTCGGTGGTTACCGCGCTCGGTGAGGCCGTGACCGAGGTGGCCCACCGGGAGCCACAACCCGGCCGCGCTATCTACACGACCCTTGATCGCAGATTCCAGGACGAGGTCCAGCAGCTCTTGGGAGATCGGAAGGGGGCCGTTGTCGTCCTGGATGTCCGGACTGGTGCCGTGCAGGCCCTGGTCAGCGGCCCGGGATTCGATCCCAACGCCTTCGTGGGTCCGGCGGGCGATGCGCTGCGGTCACAGATTCTCACCGATCCACGGCAACCGTTATTCAACCGGGCTACCCAGGGCACCTACCCTACCGGGTCGGTCTTCAAGATCGTAACCATGGCAGCGGGAATGGAGGCTGCCGGACTGGATCCGATCTCCTCGGTGTTCGACTGCCCGGGGTACTGGGACGCGCTGGGACGGGCCGCACGGAAGTACTGCTGGAGACCAGCGGGGCATGGGAGGATCAACCTGCAGGACGGTCTCACCGGCTCCTGCAACGTGACCTTCTACAACGTGGGCCTGGCGCTCCATCAGCTGGATCCCGATATTCTGCCTCGCTACGCAAGCGAGTTCGGCCTTGGCATACCCGTGGGGTTGGAGGGACTGATAGCGGAGAGCGGGTTGATGCCCGACCCAGAATGGAAGATGAACAACGTCGGTGAGGTGTGGTACCCAGGTGATACGGTCCACCTCGCCATCGGCCAGGGGTATCTCCAGGTCACACCGCTCCAGGTGGCGTGGATGATGTCTGCCGTAGCCAATGGAGGAACACTCTACCGTCCGTACATCATCGAACGCATCGCGGGGAACGAATGGGAAGCGGAGAGGCTGGTCGAACCGGAGAAGGTCGGAACCCTGCCAATCAGCGCCGAGAATCTTGAGGCCATACAGGCAGGCCTCCTCAGGGTGACGTCGGTCCCCTATTTGGGGACAGCCACGTACGCCTTCGCAGGCCTGGACATCCCTGTGGCGGGCAAGACGGGCACAGCGGAGGTGGGTGTGCCAGGAGCGGCGCCCCATTCGTGGTTTGTGGCCTACGCACCGGCCGACGCCCCCGAGATCGCGCTGGTGGCGGTGGTAGAGAACGCCGGCGAAGGGTCGACGGTGGCCGCGCCCCTGGTGCGCCAGGTCATCGAGGCCTACTACGGCCTCCCGGTCTCCGATGTGGCGCCTGAGGCAGAGGAGGACGACGCGGCGACCACGCCACCGGCTGAGGTGGAGGAGCAGGACGCGGCAGCCACACCAACAGCCGATCCATAGAGGTCGGAGATGGGTCGATCCCCATCATCTTCCCCCGAGGGAAGGTCGCTAGTCCCAGAGGGCGACCGCTAGTCGGCCCTCGGCTCCGCCAGACGGAGGGCGATGTAGGCTGGCCGGTAGGAGCCGTCGGGTCGCAGTAAGCTGTACGCCGAGAAGGTGTTCCCCGGCCCCCAGATGGTGGCCAGATTCAGATTCCAGAGGAACATGGGCCCGACCCATGGTCGCTCATCGCCCATCTCGAAGGCCCGCACAATGTAGTCCGCCTGTTGGGTCTCGCTGACCTGACTGCCATACTCCCACTCGGTCATGTCCATATCGCCTATGCCCTCGGGCGAGGGCCAGCCGAACTCCGTGACCCAGATGTCCAGCCCTTCAGAGCCGTGCTCACGCAGCAAACGGCGGTAGTCCTCCAGCGTGTCCAGGAAGAAGAAGGAGGGGTGTTCGTAGTGACTGGTGGCCGTGTGAACGTGATCGTGTACGCTCTCATCGGGGGGATTGGCATAGCCGTAGGGATGCGCACCGATGGCGTCGACGTGCTCAGCAACGCCGGCCTCGAGCATACCGCGGAGAAAGACGCGGTCGTCGATGGCTGTGACCCCGTCGTCGATCCCCGTGACCGCGGGTGCACCGCTGATGACCACCGCATCGGGGTCGCCGCGCCGCACCCCCCGGGCCCCCTCGGCAACCAAGGTCACGAAGCGGATCGGATCCAAAGTGTCACCCCGCCACTCCCGGGCCAAGTTCGGTTCATTCCACAGCTCATAGGCCTGCACCCGGCCCCGATAGCGGCCAGCCAACTGCTCCATGAAGCGGGCAAACTGCGCATAATCGGCGGGAGGCCCCCCCTCTAGCTCGGCCGCACGGGTCCAGTCCGGGGCGCGCGTGACACCGAGCAGTATGTTGAACCCAGCCTGGTGCAGGCCCTCGACCACCCGATCGAGGTTCTCCCAGTCGAACCGGTCAGGACCCTGCTCCACGGTGTGCCATTGGACCTGATCCTTCACCCAGCCCACACCCAGTCCCTGGGCCCACCGGATCGTAGGCTCCATCTCCCATTCGGGCGGGATGTGTAGCTGTACCCCGTAGGTCGGCTTGGGCACAGGGGGCGGAAGCGGGGTGGGCGCATCGGCCGTCGGCGTCTGCGGCGGAACCGTTGGGGTCGGCGAGGGAACAGCTATACCACTCTCGCCAACGACCCCGGGTAGGTACAGTCGATGAGGCGAGGGAGAGGGACGCGGATCGTCGGGCGGCGTGGGGTCCGCAGCACCCAGGCAGCCCGAGGAGGAAGCGATTACCACCACCAACAGGATCGGGACCCACCGACATCTCCATCGTGCACACATACCCCACACATGGTAACGCGTCGCGACCAGCCGTCAAGCTCGCGCGCCAAAGAGGGATAGCTGATCGCCGAACGACCCGGCGCCCTCTGTTGATCCTGCGCCCTCAAGGCACGGCGGAGCCGGTTGGCCCGGGCAGGTGCAGTCGGGCTCAGGACCGGCGAAGATGAGGTGCAGGTCACACTCTCTGGCAGGTGCATCCGGTCCACAGACGGTCGCGAGGACCCGGCCTGACCCCAGCACATCCTGAGACGGGCAAAGGGGAGCATCACCTGGCGAGGAACGTCACCACGGCAGGATTATCGCCCTGTCGTTCCGCACGTCACCCGCACCTCGTTCCCGTGCCGGTCATCCTGACGGCAAGAATGGCGCGCCTATGGGCCTTGCAGCCGTCTGTTGACAGATGCGGAGGATACGTTACAATGGCGACGCGGAGTGAAGGTGGAGTAAGGATTACTGACGCGCCGGCGTTATGTCTGACTTAGTTGAGGGATTGGTTATCAAGGCTCAGTCCGGCTTCTTCACGGTCCATACCGGGGAGGGTGATTTCACCTGTCGCCTGCGGGGCCGTTTGAAGGAGAAGTGGCGCGATACCGATCTGGTGGCCGTGGGTGACCGGGTGCGGATCAGTCGCGTCGAGGATGGCGGGATGATCGAGGGCATGATAGAGGAAGTGGCCGAGCGAGAGCGGGCCCTGGCCCGACTGGCCCCCTCTGCCGGCCGTGGCTCCCGTCATTGGACGCGACGTGGCTATCTCTCCGAACGCGAGCAGGTCATCATCGCTAATCCCGACCACGTCGTCTTCGTCTTCGCTTGCGCGGAACCGGAGCCCCGCCTCCGCATGCTGGACCGGCTTCTAGTGGGAGCCGAGCTACAGGAGATTCCGGCGGTGGTTTGCGCTAACAAGGTGGATCTGGTTTCGGAGTCAGACGCCCACGATCTCTTCGACATCTACCAGGAGGTCGGCTACCGCGTCGTCTACACCAGCGCCAGGGCGGGCACCGGTGTCGAGGCGCTGCACGAGCTCCTCGCGGGGCGGATATCGGCGCTGGTTGGACCCTCGGGGGCGGGGAAGACCAGCCTACTGAACGCGATGCAACCTGGGCTCGGCCTGCGCGTGCGGGAGGTGAGCCGGGCCACCCGAAAGGGCCGTCACACCACCGTTGTACCCCAATTGGTCCCCGTGAACGGCTGCGCCTCCGACCGGGACGACACCACCGAACAAGGATGGGTGGCCGACACGCCTGGCATCCGGGCCCTGGCCCTCTTTGATATGGATCCAGAAGAAGTGGACGCCTATTTCCCCGACATCGCGCCCCTGGTGGCTGACTGCCGTTTCTCGGACTGCAGCCATACCGTTGAGCCCGCGTGCGCGGTCAAGGAGGCGGTCGAAGAAGGAGCCGTCAGCGAGCACCGCTACGAGAGCTACGTGCGGCTTCGCGAGGAGCACCAGAAACTGGCCGACATGTACTGGTGGGGCATCGACGAGGAATGACGCGCCACTTCCCCACGGAGGTAGTTTCCCCCACCTAATCGCCCCCTCTGACGGGCAGCACGCTTTCCCATCACCGCAGGCGCGGCATAGACCGGGCTGAAGGGGTCGTGGCCAGCCCACCGAGGGCCGTGCATCTCAGCTGGGGAGGCAGCATCCGGCCCGTGGCGAGCGCCGCATCGATGGTCTCGTCCACAGGGATCGGGTTGAAGTACCCGCCCAAGACGAGGTCCGCACAGACGAAGGCACTGGAAGCCGCCACCGCGTTACGCGTGTGACATGGTATCTCGACGACGCCCTGGACCAGATCGCAGGTTGAGCCCATGGTGTTTTGAAGGGAGATCGCTGCGGCGTCGACCGCCTGCTGGACGGTCCCCCCGGCGAGCTCCACTACCGCGGCGGCGGCCATAGCGCCGGCGGCTCCTATCTCAACCTGGCATCCGGCCACTTCCGCGGCAAACGACGCACGCGTGGCCACTACCAGGCCGATGGCCGAGGCCGCCAGGAGGGCCAAGGCCGCCTGTTCTTGACCGAGCTCCCACTCATCGACGAGGGTCACCACCGTGCCGGGGATGACGCCGGCCGATCCCGCCGTGGGCGCGGCGCAGATCAGGCCCATGCCCGCGTTGACGTGCATGACGGCCATCGCCCGAGCCGCGGCGCGCGTATGAAGGCCGCCCACGCCTACCCGCCCCCGGGCCTCAGCGCCGTAGATCCGGCGAGCGGTTGGATGGAGCAACTGCATAGGCGGCAGATACGGCTCCAACCCGCGCTGGACGGCGGCCCGCATCACCCGGAAGCGCCGAACGACCTCGGCAAGCACTTTGTCCTCGGGCAAGCCAAGCAGGGTGGACTCATAGGCGAGAGCGGCCTGTCCTAGGGAGAGATCGCGGGTCTCCGCCAGTGAGACCATGTCCGCGCCACTGGTGAAGAGGGGCTTCCCCAGCGGCACGAAGAAGACCGGAGCAGCCGTCCAGATGGATTGCGCCTCGGGCAGCGTGGCCGCCAGATCATCGCTCAGGGGCCGCTCAAGCCGTAGATGGAGCAAGGCCCGCCTGCCCTGCCAGTGAACCGTGGGCTCGCCGAGGACCCGACCTGTGTCGACGAGGCGTTGACGGACGACAGGCTCGAGTTCCCGTTCTACCACGACGAGCAGCTCGTGGGCATCACCCGTCAGACGTACCGGCCACTCACCAAGCCGTGTGACGACTACAGCGCCCCCGCCAATGGACTTGGCCGCCACATCCAGGCGTCGCCCGTCCCGGGCCTCCAGTCGAATCTCAACCGCGTTGGGATGGTCAGCCGCGGGCAGAGGTTCGACGACAAAGGAGACCCTCAGACCACGATGCTCGGCTATGTCGAGAGCGCCGGTGAAGTGCTCATCAACGATGGAGAGGCCGATCAGGCCAGCAGTGAAAGCCGCATCGCTGCCCTGCTGTCGGTAGACCTCAGCCAGTGACCCACCGGGGTCAAAGACGAACGTCGCTGAGGACGGTTCCTCGCCGAATAGGTCGCGGGCCAACCTGCCGATGTGGAAGGAGCCAGCCGTGTGGGAGCTGGAGGGCCCCCGCATCACAGGACCGAGCACGTCGTTCAGGATAGAGACAGCTTTCATGACGCAGACTCCCAGTTGTTCGCAGCTTCGGGCAGTGAGTGCTGAGCGCGGGAGGCAATGGCGATGCCACAGAGTATCAGTATGCCCCCAACGACCGCCCAAATCGTCGGTCGCTCCCCGAGCAACCACCAGGCCAAGAGCGTCGAGCCGATCGGCTCGCCCAGCGTAGCCAGACTGACGAAGGTCGCCGAGACGTAGCGGAGCGCCCAGTTCAGCGAAGAGTGCCCCAGAATCTGGGGACCGATGGCCATCAATGCGAGCCAGAGCCACGTCTGTGGGCGCTGGGGCGCCGGGCCCAGCCCGGCGAGCAGCATCAAGGCCATCAGGACGACGGCGGCAGTACCGTAGACAGGGAAAACGTAGGCGAGGAGCGACAGACGCCTGCGCAGTCGCCTGCCGATGAGGAGGTAACCCGCCCCAGATATGGCCCCCAGCAGGGCCAGAAAGTCGCCCAATAGCTGATGGGTCCCTACACCCAAGTCACCGACGCCGATGATCACGCTTCCGACGATGACGACGACGAGGGCAACGATCATGGCGCGGGTGAGGCGCTCACCGAGCAGCAGGTGCGACCCAAGACCCACGAAGATGGGGCTCGTCCAGACAAGGACGACGGAAGCCGCCACACTGGTGAGGGCGAGGGAGGTGATCCAGGTCCCGAAGTGGACCGCCAGCAGTATGCCCGAGAGAAGGGCATTGCGCCAGTCACTCGCGGTAAGCGAGCTGAACTCACGACGGAACCTGATCAGGGCAACAGGCGTCAATATCAACGTGGCCAGGGTCATGCGCCACGCGGCGATGACGATGGAATGGACTTCGGCCTGAGCAAGACGAATCAGGACAGCGGCGGCGGAGACGGTCACCACGCCGAAGCCGAGGCCCAGATACGGCCTGACCTCCCCCGTGCGGGACGATGTTGGTTCTATGAGTACCTCCTACGATCCCGCCTTGAAGCGACGACGGAAGGGATTATACCACCATCGGTGGTTGGAAAAAGCCATCTCCCATAGCATCGTTAGAAGAGAGTGGCCGTAACCGCCGCGATTAGCGCTGCGTACGATGACGACCCCCCGGGTCACGCCCGGAGAACCGGCCCAGCATGCGGCGGGTCATCCGCACCAGCCAGCTCCAGTGGAGCACGACGTGAAGGAGCACCGCCAGGCTGAGAACCAGCCCGCTCCACTTGTGGACATCGAGCCACAGCAACCGGGATGGGAAATAGCCTTGAGGCAGCACCACCCAGAGAAGGAGCGCGGACACCCCGACGACCAGGGCCAACAGGCCCATAGCCACATCGAGCAGGTAGTTCCCTGTGGACTTCCCCATCGTCTACAGCCCCGCACGGCCCAGGCAGATCCAGAACCAGAGTGCGTACTCTGGCGAGCGACTCACCTGGACATCGGCCGGAATGTGGTTGTGTGCCCCCGCGAAGCCCGCGAACTCCCGAGGGCCGCACTCATAGACGAAACCACACCCCCCGCTGGCGATGTCGTTATTGATGCGCTCCACCCAGAAGCTGTCAACCGGGTCCGCTCGGGCAATGCGCTCGTACCAAGTCAACTCCAGATCAGATATCCGCCCCTGCTCTGCCAGGCTGATGATGGCGTCCAGCGCTGTGACGACACCAGGCTGAAGCATGTCGCTTCGCGCGTCGTGGGGTGTCACGACAACGTCCTGGAACTCAATCCTACCACTGGGTGCGCGGATAGTCAGATCCGGAATCACGACCTGTCCCCCGTTGGCGGCCAGACGCTGCACCTCTTCACGGTACGACTGGTATATGGGTGCGAGGCGATCTTCGCTGATGCTGTCCAGGCGCACCACCGTGCCGTTCTTGTACGGGTACTGGTCCATCCGGGTGACGCTGGCTTCGAACCATCCCGCAGGGTAGTGCGCGTTGTACCACCATCCTTCTGCGCCGTCGACGG
>SKLM01000426.1 GCA_007123205.1 Thermoflexales bacterium | reverse complement strand
GTGATCGTGAGTTGGCTGAGGCCATTGCCGATCGCGTAGTACAGGTGCTCGAGGATAGGAGCCCCCAGGATCACGTACCTACGGTGGAGGAGATCCAGGATGTGGTGGAGAAGGTGCTGATCGAGAGCGGCCACGCCAGGACCGCCAAGGCGTACATCCTCTACCGCGACGAGCGGGCCCGCCGTCGCCGGGAGCGGGCCGGGCGCTCGCAGCAGCCCTCGGACCATATCCCCTGGGCCAAGCTCTGGGAGGCTCTCGATTGGGCTGTAGCCCACGACCTCCTCACCATAGCCCAGTTGAACGAGCGTATCGCGCAGGGCGAGTACCCGCAGATCGTGCGGGAGACGGATCACTTCTACATCGAGGACGTCACGACCAGTGCGGAGATGATCAGGGGGCGACGAGGGCAGGTGCGTCTTGTGATCATCGCCGGGCCTTCAGCCTCGGGCAAGACGACCACCACGCTCAAGCTGAGCCATCTGCTGAGAGAGGCAGGGATCGGCCTGGTGCCCCTGAACCTCGACAACTACTTCTTCGACCTCGAACTCCATCCAAGGGACGAGTTCGGCGACTATGACTTCGAGACCCCCCAGGCTCTCGATCTCGATCTGATCAACCGGCACCTCAAGCAGTTGCTGGCGGGGGAGAAGGTCACCGTCCCCTTCTACAACTTCCGCACCGGGAGGCGTCACGATGCCCGAACACCGATGGCGATTCAGCCAGAGGACATGATCCTCATCGACAGCCTGCACGGCTTGTACCCGGATATGACGGCCGGCATACAAGACGATCTCAAGTTCCGGCTTTACGTCGAGCCGTTGCTCCAGATGAAGGGGCCTCAGGATGACTACATCCGTTGGGCGGATCTACGGCTGATGCGTCGGATGGTCCGCGATGCCGTATTCCGGGCCTATGATCCACAGCGGACTCTGGCCCACTGGCACTACGTGCGCAAGAGCGAGTTGCGGAACATCATCTGCTACGCCAGCACGGCCGACTACATCATCAACACCGGTCTCCCCTACGAGCTGCCCGTGATGAGAGCCCGACTCTTCGAGCCCTTCGAGGGCTGGATGGAGGAATACCGGGATGATCCACTGCGACGGGACGCTTATGAGCGAGCTGAGCGGATCTACCGTCTTCTTGAAGCCGTCACGGAGGTGAGGGACGAGTCCTCGATCCCGCCGGATTCCCTGTTGCGGGAGTTCATCGGCGGCAGCTGCTATGACTACTGAGTCCGCGTGCTTCGCTTTCCGCAGTAGCGGAGTCGACACGCCCTGACGGCCGGCAACGAAAGGGTGTTGGGCGTCTCCCCGCAGGTAACCCCGGGAGAGACAGAGCTGGAGGACACGGCAGGCCTGCTGCGCCGACCACGATCAGCTCGGGAGGTACCCGCCGCAGAATCCACCGCAGGCAGGTTCGCTGACGGTAGAGGGCGTCTCCTTCGAACTAGGGGAAAAGAGTTGCTCCGGACGAACACATCGTCTATCATGATGACCACCGTTTGGTGATGGGAATGCGAGAGTCGCGAATGGATGGTGAGGAAACGCTCATGTCGGAGAAGATTTGTGATCTGCGCCTGCGACCTGGCGCGGAGAAGGTTCTGGAAGCAATCGCTGCGGGGCAATTCGTCGACCGCCGGGCCTATCACCTTCAACTACAGGCTGAGCGTCTCCAGCTGGTGGCGGGCTTTGACGAGATGGTCTGCCTGGAGGCCGTCGACTTTGTCCCGTTTGACTATCAACTGAAAGCGGCTCAGACGGCGCTGCGGCGCTTTCGGGGTCGCGGCCTGTTGTGCGATGAAGTTGGACTGGGCAAGACCATCGAGGCTGGCCTGGTTCTGTCAGAGTATACCATGCGCCAGATGGCCAATCGCGTGCTGATCCTCACGCCACCCGCACTGGTCGAGCAGTGGCACGAGGAGATGGCCACCAAGTTTCGCCTGACGGACTTTGTAACAAGCTATGACCCCGAGTTTCGCGAGCAGGGGGACCGCGCCTGGGCGGCCTTTCCCCGCGTCATCGCCTCTTTGGCAACGGCCCGGCGAGCCCCACACCGGCAGGCTATCACCAGGACCGTCTATGACCTGGTGATCGTGGACGAGGCACACCACCTCAAGAATCGCACCAGTGTCTCGTGGAAGTTCGTCAACGCTCTGCAGAAGAGATACATCCTGTTGCTGACAGCCACGCCTGTACAGAACGACCTGGACGAGTTGTACAGTCTGATCACCATTCTCAAACCGGGCCAGTTGAAAACGCCGCGGGAGTTTCGCCGGCACTTCGTCGTCGACGGCGATCCGCGCCTCCCGAAAAACCGCGGCCGGCTACGCGAATTGCTTTCCGACGTGATGGTCCGTCACGCCCGTGGACAGGTGGGCATCACCTTGCCCCCCCGCCGCGCCCACACCGTACGGCTGCAGTTGAGCCCCGAGGAACGCGATCTGTACGATGACGTGAGTGGCTTTGTGCGGCGGCAGATTCGTGAATCTGCGCCAGATGCCGTCCACCCGGACCCCTGGGATGGCGAGGAATCGCCCACGCTTTCCAGCGCCCACCATTTCACTCTGCGCCTACTGCAGCGCGAGATCGGCAGTTCCCCAGCCGCTGCCCG
>SKLM01000414.1 GCA_007123205.1 Thermoflexales bacterium | reverse complement strand
CGGGAGATTCTCAAGCCCATCATTGAGGTCCTGGCCGGCATCCCATCGGTCGTTTTGGGCTTCTTCGGGATGACCATCATAGCGCCCTTCGTGCGGGAGATCCTGGGAGCACCCACCGGTCTGACGGCGTTCACCGGTGCGCTGATCCTGGCCTATATGGCGCTGCCGACGATCATCAGCGTGGCGGAGGATGCTCTGGACACGGTGCCCAAGTCCTACCGGGACGGTGCCCGGGCGATGGGAGCTACCGAGTGGCAGACGATCTGGCGCGTCGTGGTGCCGGCCGGCCGTTCGGGGATCATCACGGCAGTCATGTTGGGACTGGGGCGGGCCATCGGCGAGACCATGGCTGTGTTGATGGTGACGGGAAACGCAGCCCGTCTGCCTGTCACCCTCGATTCGCTGTTCCTGCCCGCTCGGACGATGACAGCGACGGTGGCAGCGGAGATGGGCGAGGTGGCGCAGGGCAGCGTTCACTATCACGTTCTGTTCGGCATCGGCCTGATTCTCTTCGTGTTGACCTTCATCATCAACCTGACCGCTGCCGCGACGATCTTCCAGCAGCGACGCCGAGGGGGTCTCCGTTGATGGATCGGCACCAGGTGCAGCGGGTGGGGTTCATTTTGCTGGCCGTGGTGGCAGCCATCGTGGTGATCCCGATTCTGATCGTCATCGGCATCATCGCAGTGGAGGGGGCCGGTGCGATCAGCTGGGAGTTCCTTACCGCGATGCCGCGGGACGGTATGCGGGCGGGGGGGATATTGCCAGCCATTGTTGGGACACTATGGCTGACGCTGGGTACAGCATTGGTGGCCATCCCCATCGGTGTGGGTGGGGGCATCTACCTGGCCGAGTATGCCCGGGACAACCTGCTGACTCGGGCCATCCGCCTCGCGATCATCAACCTGGCCGGGGTTCCCTCCGTGGTCTATGGCCTGTTCGGCTTGGGCCTGTTTGTGCTCCTCTTCCGGTTCGGTACCTCGATCCTGGCGGGCTCTCTCACCCTGGCCATCATGACCTTGCCCATCATCATCAGCACGACGGAGGAAGCGCTTCGTGCGGTGCCGACCGAGTTCCGGACGGTCAGCGCCAGTCTGGGAGGGACCCGGTGGCAGGGGATCCGCCGCATCGTGTTGCCGCAGGCGATGCCTGGGGTCATCACCGGCGTCTTGTTGGGGTTGTTGCGGGCTGCGGGGGAGACTGCACCGATTCTGTTCACGGTGGCTGCCTTCTTCTTGCCGCGTCTGCCCCAATCACCCTTTGATCAGACGATGGCCTTGCCGTATCATCTCTATGTGATCAGTACGCAGGTGCCGGCTATGCCGGACGAGATCAAGTATGGAACCGCCCTGGTGTTGCTGACCCTGGTTCTCTCGATGAACGTGGTGGCCACGCTCATCCGCAGCACCTATCGCAGACGGCGGGAATGGTGATCCAGGAAGCGCAACGGCTGTGGCTCCGTCTGTATGCGGGTACCGGTTATCTGCAGGCGGCTAGCGTGCGCAGCTAAGCCGTTGACTAACTCCTATGTCCGAGGATACTGGGCCAAAGATCTGCGTCGAGAACGTCAGCTACCGCTATAGCGGCCTCCAGGCATTGAGGGACGTGTCCCTGGAGATACCCACTCACGCCATCACCGTGCTCTTCGGCCCGGCGGGTGGCGGGAAGACGACGCTCCTGCGGCTGATCAACCGCCTGAACGACCTGGTGGATGGGACCCACATGACGGGGCGGATTTGGTTGGACGGGGAGGACATCTACGGGCCCCGGGTTGACTTGCCCACACTGAGGAGGCGCGTAGGGATGGTCTTCGCTCTCCCGCTTCCGCTTCCGGGCACGGTTCGCGAGAATGTGATCTATGGCCCAGAGCTGGCGGGTGTTGCGGATCGTGCTGTCCAAGACGAGATCGTCGTTCGCTGTTTGAAGCAGGCTGCCCTGTGGGACGAGGTGGCTGATCGATTGGATGATTCGGCTCGGTCCCTGTCGGGGGGTCAACAGCAGCGTCTTTGCATCGCCCGCAGCCTTGCTCTGGAACCTGACGTTCTGCTGCTGGATGAGCCGACGTCTGGATTGGACCCCATCTCGACCGCCAAGGTGGAGGCCACGCTCGAGGAGCTGAAAACTGACTACACCATCGTCATTGTGCCCCACAGCATTCAACAAGCAGCGCGCATCGCCGACTGCGCCGCTTTCTTCCTGATGGGAGAGATGGTGGAGTACCGACGGGGTGCGGAGATATTCGTCAACCCGCATGATCAGCGAGCAGAGGATTACATCACGGGTCGATTCGGATGAGCGAGCAGATATGGATAAGATCAGGGTAGAGCGCCTGAGCTTCTACTATGGCGACAAGCGCGCGCTGAATGACATCTCGATCACCATCAAGGACCGGGAGATCACGGCTCTGATCGGGCCCTCGGGCTGCGGTAAGTCTACGTTCCTCCGCTGTTTGGACCGCATGAACGACGCCATCCCCAACACGCGACTGGAGGGGAAGGTCTTGCTCGACGGCTGTGACATCTATGCTCCAGATGCTGACGTGGTGGAACTGCGGCGGCGGGTGGGAATGGTCTTTCAGCGTCCGAACCCCTTTCCGAAGTCGGTCTACGACAACGTGGCCTTCGGGCCCCGGATTCTTGGGATCAACGGGAATCGGGAGTTGGACGATGTCGTGGAGCAGAGCTTGCGGGGTGCGGCTTTGTGGAATGAGGTGGGGAGTAACCTCAGACAAGACGCCCTGAGCCTTTCGCTGGGAGAACAGCAGCGGCTGTGCATTGCCCGGGCCATCGCCGTCAGACCGGAGGTGATCCTCATGGACGAACCCTGTTCGGCGCTGGATCCCATCGCTACCCTACAGGTGGAGGAGCTGATCCGGCAGTTGAAGGAGCGCTACTGCATCGTCATCGTCACCCACAATATGCAGCAGGCGGCGCGGGTCTCCGATCGTACTGGATTCTTCTGGTTGGGGGAGCTGGTGGAGTTCGACGTGACGGAGAAGATCTTCACCAATCCGGATCAGCAGCTCACGGAGGACTACATTACGGGAAGGGCGGGATAGAGCCCGTTCTGGTCTGGGGGTGGCTTCGACGAGGGGCGTCCGCGCGGTGGGCCAGAGCTTCGACCATCAACTGCAGCGGCTGGTGCCCGGGTTCTGGAGTGAGGGAAGACGGTCGAGGTGGCGCTGACAGATTCTACGCAGGTGGCGGGATGGCGGAGCTCGCTGCCACAACGGATTGAGGCCAGACGCGAGGTAGAGGGTTGAGTGTCGGAGAGAGGAGGCGGGAGTTGGAACCTGAACTGCTGACCATTGCGCTTGCCCAGATGGACGTGCCGCGGGGCTGCGGCCCGGAGAATCTGGCCCGGGCGCGGGAGTTCGCCGCGCAGGCTCGCGCTGCAGAGGCGGACATATTGGTCCTGCCGGAGCTGTGGCTCCACGGGTACGATCTGGAACGGGGCCACGAGTGGGCGGCACCCCTGGGCGAGGGAGGCTTTGCCGAGATGGCAGCGATGGCTCGAGATTTTGGGATCCACCTGGTGGGCTCGATACTGGAGCGCCACCCCGGGGGTATCTCGAACACCGCGGCCCTGTACGGTCCCAACGGCGAGCTTCTGGGCTCCTACCGCAAGATGCACCTTTTCCGGCTGATGGAGGAGCATCGCTACCTGGTACCGGGGGAGCATGCGACGCTGTGCCCCACGCCGTGGGGCCCGACCGGTCTGGCCATCTGTTACGACCTGCGCTTCCCGGAGCTGTTCCGCACCCTGGCGCTGGCTGGGGCAAAGCTTTTTGTGATTCCTGCCCAGTGGCCGGTGAAACGTCTCGAGGCGTGGATCCTGCTCGCCAGGGCGCGAGCCGCAGAGAACGAACTCATCGTGGCTGCCTGTAACCGTGTGGGAGAGGACGAAGATATCGCCTTCCCCGGAGGGTCTGTCGTCGTCGATCCGTGGGGCACCGTTCTGGTACGCGGGGACGATCAGGAGCGGCTGCTCGTGGCGCAGGCGGACCTGCGGGAGATCGAGAAGACTCGCCGTTACCTGACGGTGTACCAGGATCGTCGGCCGGCGGCCTACGTGGTCAGATAGGTCTTCGAGAACGAGGCTATGGACTACCAGGCGATTCTTGAGATGACGGTAGCGATCGCCCACGAAGCCGGGAGCATCGTAGCCCGCGACTTCCCGCTCGCTGCTCTCGACCACGTCGGTTTCAAAGGCGAGGTCAACCCGGTTACGGAGACGGATCGGGCGGCTGAAGACCTGATTCGCAGTCGAGTCCAGGATCTCTTCCCGGAGCACCGGATCCTGGCGGAGGAGAGCGGCGGCGATGCGTGGGACGGGCCTGGTCCGCCCGTGTGGCTCATCGATCCCCTGGACGGGACGAACAACTTCGCTCACGGTTTTCCTCACGTTGGCGTGTCCATTTCGCTGGTCGACAGTCAGCAGCCCGTCGTGGGCGTGGTCTATGATCCCCTGCGGGAGGAGACCTTCGCGGCACGGGTGGGTGGGGGCGCCACACTCAATGGGGAGCTGATCCGGGTCAGCGATGTCGAGGATCTCCCTGAGGCCTTCTTGGCAACGGGGTTTCCTTATGATCGACGCACAGCTGCGGACAACAATGTCGAACGAATGGATCACTTCCTTCGGCGCAGCCAGGGGGTGCGGCGGGCTGGAGCAGCCGTTCTGGATCTCGCCTACGTTGCCTGCGGCCGGTTCGATGGATTCTGGGAGATCCGTCTCCGCCCATGGGACGTGGCGGCCGGGATTCTTCTGGTCCAGGAGGCGGGCGGCGCCGTGACGGATTTCGCGGGGGGACCGGGTGTTCTTTCTGGCAAGCAGATCGTGGCCTCAAACGGGCGCATCCACGCGCACATGCTGTGGGTGATCCGCGACGGGGCGCAGGCGCCCCTTCCGGACTCCGTGGACGCACGGGAAGCCTGAGCACGGCTTCTCGATCTACCCATGTGGTGCGATCTGGAGCCTAAGCGAGAGGCTTATCCCGGTGGGTCTGGTGGTGCATTGTCATGCCATCCCCACTGGTTCACCGCTGGGACCAGGCGTCACTCCTTCGATATCGTCCGGTCTACACTGGCGTAGATCGCAGAAACGTGGCACAATTAGGGGTTGGAGCCATCCGGCTCGACGTGGGCCCACGGTATCCGATTGCAGGGTATATGACCGTCGACCAACTGACGCTTACCGCTAACTGGGGTCGTGGGCGTGTGACCCCAGCTTCAGCGTGTGGCGACAGGCCGCAAGCTGCCTGGGCCGGGAGGCCGGCCCGGGCCAGCTGTTGGGAGATAGGACCGTTCGGCAAGCAAAGAGAGGACACTATGGCACAATTGACGGAGATTCGTTGGCACGGACGAGGGGGGCAGGGTGTAGTCACCGCTGGCCAGCTCCTGGCCGAGACTGCTCTCGGCACTGGTCAGTACTTCCAGGCCTTCCCTGACTACGGACCGGAGCGTATGGGCGCGCCGATCCGAGCGTTTACGCGGCTCAGCGATGAGCCGATTAACATTCACTCGCAGATTGAGGAGCCGGACGTGGTGTTGGTGCTCGACCCGACGCTGTTGGGGACGGTGCCAGTGACGGAGGGACTCGTCGAGGACGGGGTCTTGGTGGTGAACAGCTCCCAAAGCCCGGATGATGTGCGCGAGGTCACGGGCTTTCGCACAGGCAAGGTCTTCGCCGTGGACGCCAGCCACATCGCGATCGAGGAGATGGGGCGGGAGATCACCAACACCCCCATGCTCGGTGCCTTTGTGGCAGCCACGGGGCTCATCGAGATGGAAGCGCTCACTGAGGAGCTCCGGGCTTGGTTCACAGGCAAGATATCCGAGGAAGCGATTCAGGCCAACCTGCGGGCCCTGAAGCGGGCAGCCGATGAGGTACAAGAAGGATAGCCGCGGTAGACTGGAGGCTGCAGGGTTCGACCGGCCGGTCTCCGTATTGACCAGAGATATGAAGGAGTACGAGTTATGTCAGAACTGAAAGGATGGAAGGAGATCCCCATTGGAGGGATGATTCTGGATGCCGGCAACTCGGTGGAGTATGACACCGGTGACTGGCGGGCATTCCGTCCCGTCTTCGGTGAAGCCGAGTGCATCAACTGCTTCCAGTGTTGGCTCAACTGTCCCGACTCTAGCATCTTGGTGGACACCGAGAAGGAGGAGATGGTCGGTTTCGATCTCAAGCACTGCAAGGGCTGCGGCATCTGTGCTTCGGTCTGCCCGGTGAACGCGAAAGTCAAGAAGAAGGCCGAGGACGAGCTGGAGAAGGACGAGGCCAGCCTCTGTATTCGGATCATTGAGGAAGGGAAGCTCCAGGAGGCGGGCTATGAGTAAGCTTGAGGCACTTACGGGCAATGCGGCTGTCGCCAACGCTATGCGGCAGATCAACCCCGACGTCGTTGCTGCCTATCCCATCACGCCCCAGACCTCCACGGTGCAGACCTTCTCGGAGTTCGTGGCGGACGGGCTGGTGGATACTGAGTTCGTGACGGTGGAGAGTGAGCACAGCGCCATGAGCGCCTGCGTGGGCGCCTCGGCGGCCGGGGCGCGGGTGATGACCGCGACCTCGGCCAACGGCCTGGCACTGATGTGGGAGATCGTCTACATCGCCGCCTCCAACCGTTGTCCCATCGTGATGAGCCTGGTCAACCGGGCGCTCTCCGCACCGATCAACATCCACTGTGACCATTCCGACGTGATGGGTATGCGCGACAGCGGTTGGATCATCCTGATGTCGGAGAACGGCCAGGAGGCGTACGACAGTATGGTTCAGGCTGTTCGCATCGGTGAGCATCCCGACGTTCTGCTGCCGGTCGCCGTCTGTCAGGACGGGTTCATCACCAGTCATGCGCTGGAGCGGGTTGAGCTTCTGGAGGACGAAGAGGTGCAGGACTTCATCGGCACCTACGCACCTCAGTGGTCTCTGCTCGATCTGGACAATCCCAAGACCTACGGCCCCCTGGACTTCTATGACTACTACTACGAACACAAGCGTCAGCAGGTCGAAGCGATGGAGAACGCGCACGGCGTGATCGCGGAGATCGCGGACGAGTTCGGCAAGAAGTTCGGCCGCAGCTACGGTTATCTCGAGGAGTACCGGATGGACGACGCCGACGTCGTCGTGGTCGCCGCCAATTCAACGGCCGGCACGGCCAGGACCGCGGTGGACGATCTGCGGGACGAGGGCTTGAAGGTCGGGCTGCTCAAGCTCCGGGTCTTCCGGCCTTTCCCTGCCAAGGAGCTGGCCGAGGCGTTGAGCTCTGCCGAGGCGATTGCGGTGTTGGATCGTTCGATCTCCTTCGGCTCAATGGATAACTCCGGGCCGCTCTTCACGGAGCTGGCGGCTGCCCTGGCCCTTCAGGGCGTGAACGTACCGATTGCTGATTATGTGTACGGTCTGGGTGGTCGGGACATCGCCCCCGGCGAGATCGAGCGTGTCTATCGCGAGACGCTCGAGATGGCCGAGACGGGTGAATCGCGCGGCGTGACGTACCTGGGCGTCCGAGAGTGAGGAGTGTGTCATGGCAACGAGACTAGCACCTAAAGAGCTGATGAAGCAACCAGAGCGCCTGGCCCCGGGGCACCGACTGTGCGCGGGCTGCGGCGCCTCGATCGTAGTGCGGCAGATGCTGGCGGCCATAGACGAACCGGTGGTGATCTCTAACGCGACCGGCTGTCTTGAGGTAGCCACCACCATCTATCCTTACACGTCCTGGCGTGTGCCGTGGATTCACAACGCCTTTGAGAACTCCGCGTCGACCATAAGCGGCGTCGAGGCGGCCTATCGCAGTCTGGTCCGTCAGGGCAAGATGGAGGAGAAGGACGTCAAGTTCATTGGATTCGGTGGCGACGGTGGTACCTATGATATCGGACTGCAGGCGTTATCCGGTGCCGTTGAGCGGGGGCACCAGATGCTGTACGTCTGCTATGACAACGGTGCCTACATGAACACGGGGATCCAGCGCTCCAGTGCTACGCCTTTTGGGGCGCACACGACGACCTCTCCCGCGGGGAAGAAGATCCCGGGCAAGCAGCAGTTTCGCAAGGACCTGACGAGGATCATGGCGGCCCACGACATCCCGTATGTCGGTCAGGCGGCCCCGAGCAAGTGGCGGGACCTGATGGAGAAGACGCGCAAGGCCGTGAACTGCGGCGGCCCTGCGTTCATGAACGTCCTATCCTCGTGCAACCGTGGGTGGCGGCACGCCACGGACGAGACCCTGGAGATCACCCAGCTGGGGGTCGATACCTGCTACTGGCCTCTCTACGAAGTCGAGGACGGAGAGTGGCGGCTGACGTATAAGCCGCGTGAGAAGCTTCCCATTGAGGAATGGCTGAAGCGCCAGGGCCGGTTCCGGCACCTGTTCAAGCCCCAGAATCGACACTTGATCGACGAGAAGCAAGAGGAGATCGATCGGAAGTGGGAGGAGCTTCTGGAGCGCTGCGGCGAGGCATAGCCATCGGTTCCTAAGCCTGGAGCGCCTCGTGGTGGAGTGCCCACGGGGCGCTTTCTACGTTGAAGAGACGGAGACTCTGTGACCGTGCGAAGCTCTCTGACTGACGGTAGACAGCGGGGTCAGTTGCCGATGGGTCGGGTCGTCACCACGTGGTGGCCCCTGGCTCTCAGCTGGCTGTTGATGGCGGTTGAGGTCCCTATGATCAGCGCTGTCGTGGCCAGGTTAGACAACCCGGATGTTCACCTGGCGGCCTTCGGGGGGATCGTCTATCCATTGGCTCTGATCGTCGGTGCGCCGGTGATTATGCTTCTCGCGGCTTCCACCGCCCTGAGCAAGGACTGGGACTCGTATCGCAAGCTGATGCGCGTGACGATGCTGATGGGAGCCTTTCTCACCGGTATCCACGCCCTGGTTGCCTTCACGCCCCTCTACGATGTGGTCATCGTAAGACTGATGGATCCTCCAGCTGAGATCATTGAACCTGCTCGTATCGGCCTGATGGTTACGGTGCTCTGGAACTGGGCCGTGGGATATCGGCGCTTCAAACAGGGTGTTCTGATTCGTTTTGGCCACTCGCGTGCCGTGGGCATCGGGTCCTTTGTTCGCCTTGGCACGGAAGGGATCGTGCTAGCCGTGGGGTACTCCGTGGGATCAATCCCGGGCATTCTTGTGGCATCCTCTGCCCTGGCTGTGGGTGTGATTTGCGAGGCTGGTTACACGGCAGTGCGAGCACGTCCCGTGATTCAGGGGCAACTCAGAGATGCACCGCCAGTCGAAGAACCTCTCACGCTCCGGTCGTTCACCGTCTTCTACATTCCCCTCGCTATGACGGCGATACTCGGACTGCTAGCGGAACCCCTGAAGAGCGTGGCCCTGACCCGCATGCCCCGGGCGCTGGACTCTCTGGCAGTCTGGTCCGTCGTTAACGGGTTGGTCTTCATCTTCCGATCAGTGGGCATGGCGTACAGCGAGGTGGTCATCGCTCTGTTGGACGAGCCGAGATCATTGTGGACCTTACGGCGCTTCACGACTATCCTCAGTGTCGTGGTGACTGTGCTCCTGGTGGTGGTATCCGTCACGCCGCTGGCCCTATTCTGGTTTCAGGGTCTGACCGGACTGCGTGCTGAGTTGGCCCTTTTCTCGCACGGGGGTCTCTGGTACGCCCTGATCATGCCCGGCGTCTTCGTGCTCCAGAGTTGGTACCAGGGTCTCATTGTGCACAGCCGGCGCACGCGGGGCGTCTCGGAGGCAGTCCTCACCTACATACTGACGAGTGGCGCCTTGCTCCTGTTCGGTGTCTTGTGGGATCGGGTCCCCGGTCTCTACGTGGGGATGGCGGCATTGAGTCTGGGGAGGCTGACGCAGACAATCTGGCTCTGGTACCGGAGCCGCCCCGCCGTGGATGCCGTGGAAGAGCGCGACCGGGCTGTCGGCCCGTGCCAGGGCGCCGACGTGGTGGCTCTATAGGTCAATGGGGGAGCTGAGCCTCGTGGCGCTCTGGAGGTGTTGGCCGGGTGCCTGTTCGTAGTGAGCCACGCAGCGCAGCGGAGTTGCGTCCGCTTGCGAGCGTGAACGCTGCGGAGCGGCGGAGCTGAGCCACGTGGCTGTCTGGAGGTGCTGGCCGGGTGCCCGTTCGTAGTGAGCCACGCAGCG